>CADBSN010000069.1 GCA_902797255.1 uncultured Bacteroidales bacterium
GAGTTTTTCCATGCAGAATCTTATTGACTTCATCGTCAAATATAAATATTGGTTTGTATTCTTCCTCATGGAAGGATTCTGCCTTGCGTTGTTGTTTCGTTTCAACAACTATCAGGGAAGTGTGTTCTTCACCACTGCCAACTCAATGGTGGGAGGAATCTATTCTACAATTGGGGGAGTGACCTCATATGTAGGCTTGGGGAATGCAAACAAGAAATTAGAAGCAGAAAACGAGTTGTTGCGCGAGGAAGTTCATGAGATGAAACGTGTGCTGGCTGCCCATCATGTTGATACACTTCAGTTTGAAGGGTTCAAACGTTCAAGATACCATTTCTTAGGTGCCCAAGTCATTAACGTAACGACCAATCACAGCCACAACCTGCTGACGTTGGATAAAGGAACAAAAGATGGCATCAAACCAGAGATGGGCGTGGTATGCTCAAGCGGAGTTGTAGGTATCGTGTACCTCACATCTGACCACTATTCCATCGTGATGCCCATCATCAACATGAAGTCGCGTATCAGTTGTCAGTTGAAAGAACATCTGTCATTTGGTACGATAGAATGGAAATTCGGTCGTTCGGACTATGCCTATATGACTGGTGTACCCCTGCATGTGAAAGCAACAGAGGGCGAGGTGGTAGAAACCAGCGGTCACTCCGACATCTTCCCTTCAGGAATTCCAATAGGCAAGGTTGAAAGTATCGGCCAATCATCGGATGGAATGTCGCAATCCCTCAAGGTACATCTAGCGGTAGATTTTACCACGATTCGCAATGTCAGCGTGATTACAAACTACGACCATGCAGAAAAGAAAAAGCTGGAATTTGTAGCCGATTCGCTGATGAACATCGACTAAGCAAAGTTGAAAGCATAGCAAATGAGACATAAGACAAGAATACGGTTAGGCAGGATGATACTCCTACTCGTGGTGCAGTTGTTGGTACTCAATCATCTGCACCTATTTGGCTATGCTACCCCCTTGATTATTGGCTATATGATTATCTGCTTCGAAACAAATGTGTCGAGAATGTCGTTGTTATGGTGGGGATTTAGCTTGGGTATGCTCTACGACATCTTCTCGAACACAATGGGAATGGCAGCAGCCAGTTGTACCTTGTTAGCAATGATGAAACCCTATATCCTGAAATTCTTCATGCCACGAGATATTGTAGAGTCGTTCAAGCCTACCATTCAGAATATGGGGATTTCGCGCTATATTTGGTACTCTCTTTCATGCATGGGGTTACTTCATTTTTCATTCTATTTCCTTGAAGCGTTCTCATTGGAGGATCTGCTGCTCACCATTGGCGCAATGATAGGTGGAACCATATTGGCAACACTCATATCAGTATGTGTGGAATATATTGTTCACAACCGCAAGGAGGAAAGGGCAGTAGGCAAATGAGAGCTTATGAATTCGAACGTCGTCAATATGTGATAGCAGGTATAGCACTAGCGATAGTGCTTATCTATATCATCCGCCTTGCTTTCTTACAGTTGGCCTCAAATGACTATGAGGAAATCGCTAAGAACAATGCTATCTACAACAAGATTATTTTCCCATCACGAGGATCTATTTACGACAGAAACGGTAAGTTATTGGTATATAATGAACCTGCCTATGATGTGATGGTAATTACGCGTGAAATGAGCGATTTGGATACACTCGACTTCTGTAAAACCCTTCATATCACCCCTAAAGAGTTTGAAGAGCGGATGGCATGGATCACGGACAGGAGCAAAAATCCGGGCTATTCATCGTACTCACAGCAGTTGTTCCGTCCTCAGATTTCGTCTGCAGACTTTTTGGTGTTTCAGGAGAAGATGTTCCGCTTCAAGGGCTTCTATGTCCGTGAACGTAACGCACGACAATATAAGTATCCCTATGCCGCTCATGTGCTTGGATATGTAGCAGAAGTGTCAGGCAACGATATTGCCAATAACGACTACTACAAACCCGGCGACTACATCGGAAAACAGGGTGTAGAACGTTCGTACGAGGAAGTGCTACGAGGTCAGAAAGGTATTGAAGTGCTGTTACGAGATGCGAGAGGTAAGATTCAGGGGAAGTTCAACGAAGGAAAAGACGACCAAAAGCCCATTCCGGGAAAAGATATCATGCTGAGCATCGACATCGAACTGCAAGCCTTAGGCGAGAAATTGATGCAAGGAAAACGAGGCAGTATAGTAGCTATCGAACCATCGACGGGTGAAGTACTATGTATGGTTTCCTCACCAACCTATAGCACATTTGATATGGTGGGTAAGCAACGTGGAGAAAACATCATGAGGTTACTTCAAAATACGAACCACCCAATGTTCAATCGTGCCATCTCCGGTACCTATCCACCTGGTTCTACTTTCAAACCCTCACAGGCACTTACATTTATGCAAGAGGGTATCATTACTTCCGACTACACATCCTATCCTTGCACACAAGGATTCCGATTCAGGAACATGAAAGTCGGATGCCATTCACATCCGTCTCCACTAAGCGTGAAACCTGCCCTCTCCACTTCGTGCAATGGTTTCTTCTGCTGGGGATTGTATTACATGTTCAACAACCGCACCAAGTATGCATCTACTCAGGAAGCGATGACACGTTGGAAAGACTATATGGTGTCGATGGGGTTCGGCTACCGATTAGGTATCGATCTGCCTGGTGAAAGTCGAGGCATGATTCCAAATGCCGATTACTATGACAAGCATCTCAAACGTTGGAATGCATTGTCTGTTATCAGCATCTCGATTGGTCAGGGTGAAGTAACCCTCACACCATTGCAGATAGCCAATCAAGGAGCCACCATCGCCAATCGTGGCTATTACATTACTCCCCATATTGTGAAAGGGATTCAAGGGGGTGCTATAGCAGATAGCTTAAAACGTCCTCACTACACGATGGCCAATGCTCGCTACTATGAGGAAGTCGTGAGTGGAATGCGAGGAGCTGTAACGAGTAGCATAGGAACTTGTCATGGTGCTCAGAATCCTTGGTACGAGGTATGTGGAAAGACAGGTACGGCTCAGAACCGAGGACACGACCACTCTGTATTTATGGGATTTGCTCCACGTAATAATCCACAAATCGCGGTAGCCGTCTATGTTGAGAACGGAGGATTTGGAGCCACTTTTGGTGTGCCTATAGGCTCCTTAATTATGGAACAATACATTCGTGGCGAGTTGTCGCCAGGCAGTTTGGCTAAGGCTGCCTCCATAGCTAGTAGAAGCGTGAACTGATGTTATACAAAGAATCAAATAACAAGGGAATTTTCAAGTCGCTCGATTGGTTTACCATCGGGCTCTATGTCGTATTGCTGTTCTGGGGATGGTTCTCTGTATGTGGTGCTTGCTACGACTATAACAAACCCGACCTGTTCAGTTTCGACCTCAATTCTGGCAAGCAGTTCATATGGATTCTTACATCGCTATTGCTCGCCGGTGCCTTGTTATTGATTGAAAAACGATTCTATTACAAGACCAGCACATTTGTGTATATCATGATGGTCTTGATATTATTGATTACCATCTTCATCGCTCCTGACACGAAGGGTTCACGTTCATGGATACCGATTGGACCTGTGAAGTTACAGCCGGCAGAGTTTGCGAAGTTCGCTGTTGCGTTGGCTGTGGGAAAATATATGGATCGATATGGGGTTAGTCTGTATACATTCAAGGATTTCTACAAGGTTGTACTCATTTTTATAGTGCCGATGCTATTGATTATCGCACAAAAAGAAACAGGAACCGCACTCGTTTATCTCGCATTCTTCCTCGTTCTCTATCGGGAAGGGATGACTGGTTCTGTGCTTTTTGCTGGCTTTATGTTTGTGGTAGATGTGGTCGTAGGCGTGAAGTTCAGCGATGAAACGACGGCAAATGGGCACGTTATAGTAGGTGAGGCGTGGGTGTTACTTCTTTCGCTACTCAGTACCATCTTCCTCGTCTGGCGCTATTGCAAAGACAACATCAGGGTAAAGAACTTATTGCTTTATGGATTTGGGACAATTGTGCTAGCCTATCTGTTTTCGACCTTTGTTATTCCATTCAACTTCTGTATCATCCAACTACTTGTTAACCTAGGAGTAATCATCTATCTAGGTATTCAATATGCCTACACGAAATCTTATAAATACTTGCTTATCATCCTGTTCGCTATCGCATCTACAGGCATCTTCTATGCATGTAATTATGTGTTCACCCACAATTTGCTACCTAAACACCAACAGACACGTATCGAAGTGTTGCTAGGCAAGAACAACGACTTACAGAATGCTGGTTATAATGTGAATCAGGCAAAGATTGCGATTGGCTCAGGAGGCTTCATTGGTAAGGGATTCCTCAAGGGCACTCAGACGAAGCTGAAATATGTACCGGAACAGGAGACAGACTTCATCTTTTGTACTGTAGGTGAGGAAGAAGGTTTTGTTGGCTCTGCAGGTGTACTGCTGTTCTTTCTATTCCTGATATGGCGACTCATAATTCTAGCCGAACGCCAACCCGACACCTGGGGTCGCGTCTATGGATATAGTGTGGTGTGCATTTTCCTCTTCCATCTCTTCGTGAATATCGGAATGGTTCTTGGACTCACGCCTGTTATTGGTATTCCACTACCATTCTTCAGCTATGGAGGTTCATCGTTGTGGGGATTCACTATCCTCCTGTTCATCTTCCTCCGCATGGATGCTGAACGCAACTTCAAGAGCAAATAAATGGTAAATGGGAACATCTTGGAGCAACAAGAGCAGAGGTAAACTTGTTTTATTATGCCGAGTCGTGACAAGATTGTACAAATAATTTTGTTATTTGTAAAATAATGCGTAACTTTGCACCCAAATTCAAAACAGAAATCAGAAAAAAAATAAGAATGCTTTATGGCACAGGAAGATGTATTCAAGAAAGTAGTATCTCATTGTAAAGAGTATGGATTTGTGTTCCCTTCAAGTGATATATATGATGGCTTGGGAGCAGTGTATGATTATGGACAGAATGGTGTTGAGATGAAGAACAACATCAAACAATACTGGTGGCAGTCAATGGTGCTGATGCACGAGAACATTGTGGGTATAGACTCCGCTATTTTCATGCATCCAACCATCTGGAAGGCATCAGGACACGTAGATGCATTCAACGACCCATTGATCGATAATCGTGACTCAAAGAAACGCTATCGTGCAGATGTGCTTATTGAAGAGCAAATTGCCAAGTATGAGGAGAAGATCGAGAAGGAAGTAGCAAAGGCTCGCAAGCGCTTTGGTGAAGCATTCGACGAAGCCAAGTATCGTGAGACTAGTCCAAAGGTAGCAGAGGAGCAGGCTAAGCGCGATGCTCTGCATGAGCGTTACAGCAAAGCGATGAACGCAATGGACCTCGATGAATTGCGTCAAATCATCCTCGATGAACAGATTGTATGCCCTATCAGCGGTACTCGCAACTGGACAGAAGTTCGTCAGTTCAACCTTATGTTCAAGACTGAGATGGGTAGCACAGCAGACGGAGCTTCAACTATCTACTTGCGTCCAGAGACAGCTCAGGGTATCTTCGTGAACTACCTGAATGTGCAGAAGACAGGTCGTATGAAAATTCCATTCGGTATAGCCCAGATTGGTAAGGCTTTCCGTAACGAGATAGTAGCACGTCAATTCATCTTCCGCATGCGTGAGTTCGAACAGATGGAGATGCAGTTCTTTATCAAGCCAGGGACTGAACTCGACTGGTTCGACAAATGGAGAAAGACCCGTATGGCTTGGCATCAGAACCTAGGTTTCGGAGCAGAGAACTACCGCTTCCACGACCACGAAAAGCTAGCACATTATGCCAATGCAGCTACTGACATTGAGTTCAAGATGCCATTCGGATTCAAGGAAGTAGAAGGTATCCACTCACGTACCAACTTCGACCTCTCACAGCATGAGAAATTCTCTGGAAAGTCTATCAAGTACTTCGATCCAGAACTCAACGAATCATACACTCCTTACGTCATCGAAACGTCAATCGGTGTTGACCGTATGTTCCTCTCCGTCATATGTCACAGCTATCAAGAGGAGCAACTTGAGAACGGTGAGACTCGTGTAGTACTGAGACTTCCGGCTGCTCTTGCACCTGTGAAACTGGCTGTGATGCCACTCACCAAGAAGGACGGTCTGCCAGAGAAAGCTCGCGAAATCATCGATGATCTCAAGTTCCACTTCAACTGTCAGTACGACGAGAAAGACTCAATTGGTAAGCGTTATCGTCGTCAGGATGCTATCGGTACTCCTTACTGTGTTACAGTAGACCATCAGTCGCTCGAAGATAATACCGTCACAATCCGTTTCCGTGATACTATGGAGCAGGAACGTGTAAACATCAATGAGTTGTTGGGTATTATAGAAGATAAGGTGTCTATCACTAGCTTACTGAAGAAACTCAAATAAAGAAAAACGAAACATGAAGAGGCCTTCTTTTATCGTTCCCCTTTGCCTTTTGGCTTTTGCCTTTAGCTTTTTCTCTTGCTCAGAAAAGGATGAGGTTGGCGAATATGACAATTGGAAGCAACGAAACCAAATTTTTGTCGATTCCATCGCAAAAGTAGCAGCAGATAATGCTGACGGCACTTGGGAAATCATCAAGCCATTTAATCTTGGTGATGATGCAACTTTGTATCAAGGCATGACAAACTATTTCATCTATGTGAAGAAGTTGGAAGCTGGCTCAGGAACTATTCATCCTATGTATGCCGACTCTGTCCGCATACACTTTATGGGGCGTCTCATCCCAACAACAAAGCATCCACAGGGTTACAACTTTGCAAAGAGTTATAGTACCAACGAATTGAACGAAGCTACAGACGTACCGACTATCTTCGGTATGAACCAGAATCTTGTGGTAGGCCTCTCCACTGCTTTGATGCACATGTACGAAGGGGATCATTGGATTGTTTATGTACCTTATTATCTTGGTTATGGCGAAACGGACTATACGAAAGGGGCTATTCCTGCATACTCCACATTGATATACGACCTCAAGCTAGCTAGGATATATCGTGCCAAAATCGATACTGATACATCATGGCACTAACAATTTAGGCGACTCATTAAGGTCGCCTTTTTTATGCCAAATTATTTAAACGGCCCATTTCATCGAGAAAAAGAAGGCTTTAAGACATTATTTTGAATTCCAAAAGACGGTCACCAAAATCTAAAAAGGGAGTCATTCTATCCTTTGTCGACTGTAAAAGATTTTTTGTTTCATAGTAGCATCAAAAAACGGCAAGTAGGAAAGCAAATATTTGCAGCCCCTAGGGGTTACAAAAATTCCCCTTAAGGGGAACAAAAATTACAGAAGACATTTACGAGAAAATTCCAATAGATTTTGGAGCATATTGAGGCAATCCTTTTTCCCCTAATTACTCCACAAAATATCCCTGATTATGTAGAAAAATAGGTGGAATACGTAGAAAAATAGGTGATGATGCTTAGTGTTTAAGAAATATTTCTTAACTTTGCAAATTAGATACTCTAAACAAGAATCAGAAACTGATTAAAAAACAAACATAACTATGGCTTTTACAAAACTTACAGCTGCTGAAGCAGCAGCACTTATCAAACATGGAGACAATATCGGTCTCAGTGGTTTCACACCAGCAGGAACAGCTAAGGCAGTAACTGCAGAGTTAGCAAAAATTGCCCATGCAGAACATGAGGCAGGAAGAGAGTTTCAGGTAGGTATCTTCACTGGTGCCAGCACAGGTCAGTCGACTGACGGCGTATTGGCAAACGAACATGCAATTCGCTATCGTGCTCCATACACCACTAATCCAGACTTCCGTAAACATGTGAACGCAGGTGAATTCGCCTATAACGACATCCACCTCGGCATGATGGCACAGGATCTACGCTACGGATTCCTGGGTGAACTCGATTGGGCCATCATCGAAGTATGTGCTATCGAGGACGATGGAAAAGTGTATCTGACAGCAGCAGGAGGTATCTCACCAACAATTGCTCGTTTGGCAAAGAAGGGTGTGATTCTAGAGTTGAACGCCTTCCACTCGCCTAACTCAAAGGGTATTCATGATGTATACGAACCACTTGATCCTCCTTATCGCAAGCCAATCCCTATTGAAAAGGTAACAGACCGTATAGGTACTCCATACCTGCAGATCGACCCCAAGAAGATTGTAGGTGTAGTAGAGTGTAACTTGCCTGATGAGGCTCGTAGTTTCAAGGGTGAAGACCCTGTGACAGATAAGATTGGTGAGAATGTAGCTCACTTCCTCATGGGCGAGAAGAAACGTGGTATCATCCCTCCTGGCTTCTTGCCATTCCAGAGTGGTGTAGGAACAACTGCCAATGCAATTCTATTTGCATTAGGTAGCAATCCAGAGATGCCAGCTATGGAAATCTACACAGAGGTTCTCCAGAACGCCATCGTAGACCTGATGTTCGAAGGCAAAGTGAAGTGTGCATCGACCTGTTCACTTACCGTCACCAACGATAAGTTGTTAAGCATCTACGACAATATCGACTTCTTCAAGGATAAGCTCGTGCTTCGTCAGTCAGAGATTTCGAACAATGCAGAGGTAATCCGCCGTCTGGGTCTGATCGCCATCAATACAGCTATTGAGGTAGACCTCTACGGACATGCTAACTCAACCCAGATCTGTGGTACAAAGATGATGAATGGTATTGGCGGTTCAGGCGACTTCGAGCGCAACGCCTTCCTCTCTATCTTCACTTGTCCTTCTGTTGCCAAGGGTGGTATGATTTCATCCATCGTTCCATTCTGTAGCCATATCGACCACACAGAACATGATGTGAACGTAATTGTGACAGAACAGGGTGTAGCAGACCTTCGTGGAAAATCACCAATTGAGCGTGCACATGCCATCATCGAGAACTGCGCACATCCAGACTACAAGGAGCTGTTGTGGGATTACCTGAAGATCGCCGAAGTAGGTCAAACACACCACAAGTTGAGTGCAGCATTCGCAATGCACGACACATTCCTTCGTGAAGGCGATATGCACCTAACAAACTGGGCACAGTACGTAAAATAAGTCCCCTATGAAGCTGATTTCTTGGAACGTAAACGGATTGAGGGCGTGTTGCCAAAAAGGGTTCTGCGAAAGCTTTGAACAGCTAGACGCAGACTTCTTCTGTCTGCAGGAAACAAAGATGCAAGCAGGACAATTGGACCTTGCCTTTCCCGGATACCAATCGTACTGGAACTATGCCGAGAAGAAAGGATACTCTGGTACTGCCATCATCACGAATCACACACCACAGAGTGTGACGTATGGTATCGGAATAGAGGAGCACGACCATGAAGGAAGAGTCATCACATTGGAGATGACAGACTTCTACCTCGTGACTGTATACACCCCCAATTCGCAAGATGGCTTGAAACGGCTTGACTACCGCATACGCTGGGAGCACGACTTTCAGAACTACCTAAAGATGCTCGATGCGAAAAAGCCCGTCATCGTCTGTGGCGATATGAACGTGGCACATAAGGAAATTGACATCAAGAATCCATCGTCGAACCACCATAACGCAGGTTTCACAGATGAGGAACGCGAGCAATTTACCAACCTACTCAACAGCGGATTCGTTGATACTTTCCGCCACTTCTACCCTGATCAGGCCAACATCTACTCATGGTGGTCGTACAGATTCAAGGCACGTGAGAACAACGCTGGGTGGCGTATCGACTATTTCGTTTGTTCAGAAAGGCTGAAGGAACAGCTTCAGGATGCCAAAATTCATACTGAGATCTATGGGTCAGATCACTGTCCTGTGGAATTGGAATTGAATATCTAAAGTTGAGACGTACATGATAGAGAAAATAGGAGTGTTTTGCTCTTCGTCAGACAAAATCGACTCCATATACTACAAGGAAGCAGAACGGCTGGGTCATTGGATTGGCGAGACAGGAAAGACGCTAGTGTATGGAGGAGCGAAATGCGGATTGATGGAAGCTGTGGCACAAGGCGTTCGGAAAGCAGGAAGTTTGAATGTGATTGGCGTGGTACCAAAAGTACTCATCGAACGTGAATTGGTCAGCGAATGTATCGGCATCAGAATTCCAACAGAGGGATTACACGACCGCAAGATGTGGATCAACAAAGTGAGCGACATCCTGATAGCCCTACCTGGCAGTGTGGGTACACTCGACGAAGCGTTCACTGTAATAGGTGAAGCCTCTATCGGATTGGGCACAAAGAAAGTCATCTTCTGGAACATCAACGGATTCTGGAACAGCCTTTTCAAGATGTTCGACGACATGAAGGCCACAGGGGTGCAGAACAAACCTATCGATGACTATCTGCTCAAAGCAGATTCATTGGAAGAAGTAATCAACTTGATTAATCGTAATTAAACAATATGGAGAGAAAGATTATTGGAATAGGTGAGACCATCATGGACATCATCTTCAAGAATGGTCAGCCAACAGCTGCTGTTCCTGGAGGATCGGTATTCAACTCTGTTATCTCGTTAGGACGATTGGGGGAGAACGTTACCTTCATCAGTGAGACAGGTAACGACAAGGTAGGCAGAATCATTTTGGACTTCCTCAAGGACAATGGGGTCAACAATGAGAACGTATGTGTCTACTTTGATGGACGCACACCCATATCGCTGGCTTGGCTGAACGAGAACAACGATGCTGAATACGAGTTCTACAAGGACTACCCCAAGGCACGTCTGGATGTAAACTGGCCAAGTATCGAGAAGAACGATATTGTCATTATGGGATCTTATTTTGTACTCAACCCTGTGTTGCGCAACAAAGTGCTTGAATTCCTAAACTATGCCAAAGAGCGTGAGGCCATCATCTATTACGACTTCAACTTCCGCGATAACCACAAAGGCGAGGCCATGAAGCTCTATCCAGACATTTTGGAGAACCTAGAATTTGCAGATATTGTACGTGGGTCTACAGAAGATATCCAAAACATGTTTGGCGACAACGACCCAGATCGTATCTATCAGAAGGAAATTGACTTCTATTGCAAAAACATGATTTGTACAGACGGAGGAAAGAAAGTGCGACTTATATCACCACAGGCAACTAAAGACTACGAAGTGAAAGCCGTCAAGACAGTCAGCACCATTGGTGCGGGCGACAACTTCAACGCCGGCATCATCTATGGACTTATTACAGAGAAAATCACAAAGGAAACGGTGAACACCATGACAGAGGAGCAATGGGACAGAATCATCAAATGCGCTATTGACTTCGCTTCACATGTATGCCAGAGTCTTAACAACTCCATTTCAAGAGAGTTTGCAGAAAACTATCTGGGAAAGAAAATGCAACCAAGATTATTTGACTAAATAGTAAATCATTAACTGTCAAATCGTAAATATAAGATGCGAATATTTCAGAATGTATCAGACATAGGCAATCTCCAACAAGCCCTGAAGGAAGCGATGGAGATAAAGGAAGACCGCTATAAGTTTTCCGATCTTGGCAGGAACAAAACCTGTCTGCTCATCTTTTTCAACAACAGCCTTCGCACACGTCTCAGTACACAAAAAGCAGCGATGAATCTGGGAATGAATGTCATCGTGCTTGATGTAAACCAAGGAGCATGGAAACTAGAGACAGAACGTGGAGTAGTGATGGACGGCGACAAGAGCGAACACCTGCTTGAGGCTATCCCTGTCATGGGTTGCTATTGCGACATCATTGGCGTACGCAGTTTCGCTACTTTCCAGAATCGTCAAGACGACTACGAAGAAAAAATACTGAATCAGTTCATCCGCTATAGCGGTAAACCAGTATTCTTCATGGAGAGTGCTACTGTGCATCCGTTGCAGAGTTTTGCAGACCTCATTACCATCGAAGAATACAAGCATAACGAACATCCAAAGGTGGTTTTGACATGGGCACCACATCCAAAGGCGCTGCCTCAAGCTGTTCCAAACTCATTCGCCCAGTGGATGAATGCAGCTGATGTGGATTTCGTCATCACACATCCAGAAGGATACGAGCTCGACCCAATGTTTGTAGGTGATGCACGTGTGGAATACGATCAAATGAAAGCTTTTGAAGGAGCCGACTTTATTTATGCCAAGAATTGGAGTTGTCCAGGCGTAACACGTCCAGAGGATTATGGTAAAGTGATTTGTAAAGACATGTCGTGGATGGTAGACGACCACCACATGGAAATAACCAACAACGCCTATTTCATGCATTGCTTACCCGTTCGACGCAACATGATTGTCTCTGACTCTGTCATCGAATCACCCAACAGCATTGTTATCCCAGAGGCAGCCAATCGCGAGATCTCAGCACAGGTTGTGCTCAAGCGAATGCTTGCAAGCCTATGACTTTAGGTTACCTTTCCGCCATCAGCGAGTGGAAGAAGTGGATTTCAGCCGGTATGCCTGTGATGGACGAATCTGTTCCATTTAACAAGCATACCGACTATAATCGATGTCAGATTGATTCACCCAACGGCCCACTCACTCTCACGATTCCCATCCAGAAATATGAAGGGAAGAGTTGTCGGATAGGAGATGTGATGATGAGCGAACATGGCGACTGGCGACATAAACACTGGCACGCCCTATCATCAACCTACTTCAACAGCCCTTTCTTCGAATACTATCAAGACGACTTCAAACTCATCTATTTCGGCAATCAGCGGCGTCTCGTAGACTTCAACACTCAACTTAACCAATTAATTGTTGAATTACTAAGCCTAAAGTCTCTTAAACAATCAATATATAACAATCAACATTCAACAACACAATACTATCAGGTATTTGCTCACAAACACGGCTTCATTACCAACCTCAGCATCATCGACTTATTATTCAACTTGGGACCAGAAGCCATCCTGACCCTCTGAAGAGGAAAAAAACGAGACATTATTTGGCTAATAGAATAAAAAGGTGTATCTTTGCAAAATAATGCCTTATGTTAAGAACATTAAAAACAAACAAAAAACATGAAGATACTAGTGTTAAACGGTCCAAATATCAATTTGGTTGGTAAACGTGAACCAGGTATTTATGGTGCGAAGAACATAGAGGAGTATTTCCGGGAACTGGCAGAACGGTTTCCACAGGTGGAACTGATTTATTATCAATCAAACGTAGAAGGCGAGCTCATCAATAAGATTCATGAGGTAGGATTCTGCTACGACGGTATCGTATTCAATGCAGGAGCATACACACACACCAGTATCGCCCTGCACGATGCCATCAAAGCAGTAAATTGTCCTGTAGTAGAGGTGCATATCTCGAACGTCATGCAACGAGAGGATTTCCGTCATGTTTCGATGATTGGTCCCGCATGCAAGGGTACCATCATGGGATTCGGACTTGATTCATACCGACTGGCAATTGAAGCGTTGATTGGATAAGAATTTAGAGGTAAGTAAAAATGGAGATTGAGGAATACATCGCACAACATATCGATAAGGAAGGCGAATACCTTCATCGTTTGTATCGTGCCACACAGACACAACTACTGTATGGCAGAATGGCAAGCGGACATGTACAAGGTCGACTGCTGAAGATGCTGGTAGAGATGATTGCTCCCAAACAAGTGCTAGAGATTGGCACCTATAGTGGCTATTCTGCCTTGTGTATGGCTGAGGGGTTAACAGAAGGTGGTATGGTTCATACAATAGAAATCTTCGATGAATTGGAGGATTTTACACGCCCTTGGATTGAAAACTCCCCATGGGCAGAAAAAGTGAAGTTCTACATCGGAGATGCGTTGGAGATTGTTCCCCACCTTGGCATAAAGTTCGATTTAGCTTTTATTGACGGCAACAAACGTGAGTATGTGAACTATTACAACATGACGATTCAGCACATGAACAAAGGGGGCTTCATCTTAGCAGACAACACGTTATGGGACGGTCATGTGCTTGAACCTCTACCGATAAATGATGAACAGACAATTGGCATTATGGCCTTTAACGATTTGATTGCGAATGACACAAGGGTGGAGAAGGTTATCCTGCCCCTTAGAGACGGATTGACAATAATAAGGATAAAATAGACAATAGACAATAGACAATGGAAAGTACAAGGCAAAATAAGATTGCACGTCTAATTCAAAAAGACTTGAGCAACATCTTTCAGGCACAAACCCGAAAAACACGGGGAGTTTTAGTATCAGTAAGCATTGTAAGAGTAAGTCCTGACCTAAGTGTCGCAAAAGCATACCTCAGCATCTACCCATCAGCCCGTGCCCAAGAGATTCTAGACAATATCAATGCACAAGCAGGGCAGATACGCTATGAATTGGGTAACTTGGAACGTCATCAGCTTAGAATCATCCCTGAATTGAAATTCTTCATTGACGACTCTCTTGATTATATTGAAAACATAGACAACTTGCTGAAACAATCATAATTATTATTGCCGTGTTCTCGTTCTACATTGCCAAACGCTACCTACTGACCAAGAAGTCACACCATGCCATTAATATTATCAGTGGCATTTCTGTGTGTGGTGTAGCCTTTGCAACTGCAGCATTGGTATGCATCCTTTCTGTTTTCAATGGTTTTCAAGACATGGTTGCTAACCTGTTCACCGCTTTCGATCCTGAATTGAAAATCGTTGCTGCAGAAGGAAAGTTTATGCAAGCAGACAGCAAGGCACTGCAAAACTTGAAGAATCACGATGAAATCGCAGTTATTTCGGAAATACTGGAGGATCAAGCCCTCCTGACCATTCACAATCGACAAGTAATGGCTACCATCAAAGGAGTGGATGACAACTTTGAGAAACTGATAGACTTCAATCGCATCAAATTCGGAGATGGAACATATAGTCTCCATGCAGATGTCATAGAATATGGAATACTAGGTATCAATCTACTAAGCAATCTTGGCATAGACGTAGGATTCCCTACTCCAATTCAGGTATATGCTCCGGTTGGCGATGAACATATTGATATGAACGACCCTAGCGAAAGCTTTAACCAAGATGAGTTGTACTCTCCACAGGTTGCATTCAGTGTCGGCCAGCAGAAATATGACTCCAAATATGCACTAACCTCGCTTCGCTTCGCACGTAACCTATTTGACAAAGCAGGAATGGTATCGGCGGTGGAATTAAAACTGAAAAGTGGAGCCGATATTGATAAGATGAAAAGGACATTGTCCAATGAACTGGGTGATGGTTACATTGTGATGGACAGATACGAACAACAAGAAGATACATTCAAAATCATGAAAATAGAAAAACTCATTTCGTATCTTTTCCTTACTTTCATTCTAATGATTGCCTGTTTCAATATAATTGGATCTATATCTATGTTGATTATCGACAAGAAGAACGATGCTATGACCCTACGAAATCTGGGAGCAACAGAACATCAAATTGCCAACATTTTCATGATTGAAGGAAGGATGATCTCTCTGATTGGAGCCATAATCGGCATTGCGTTTGGACTTGCCCTCTGTTTGATACAACAGCATTACGGCATTATCAAATTCGGTCAATCAGCGGGTAGCTATATCATCGATTCATACCCAGTAAGTGTACACATTCAAGACATCATTATTGTATTCTTCACGGTACTAATTGTGGGCCTGGTTTCTGTTTGGTATCCCGTACGTCAACTGAGCAAGAAATATACATCGGTGATGGCTCTTATAGTTGTATGTATGATGACATCATGTAGTTCAAATAATCATCAGTTCAAGATTGAAGGAAAATTTGAAGATATGCCTGCAGGTGAGTTCTATATCTACAACCAAGGCAACACAGATGGCAAAATCGACACCATATACATCAACAATGGAGAGTTTGCTTATATCGGAAATGCAGAAGTAATAACACCTTATACCATCATCTTCTCGAATGCATTGGAGCAGGTGATCTTTGCCAAGAATGGAGAGGTGATTCACTATAAAGCCTCAGCCAACGACCTGAAAAACTATCGGGTAGACGGAAACGAAGAGAATGAATTGATGAATCGATTCCGCGAACAAGTAAATGGCATGAATACGGCCCAACAACGCGATGTTGCTACCACATTCATCAACGAATACCCAGCCTCAACAGCTGCCATCTACCTGCTTAATCGATTGTTCGTACAAGAGCAATCAACCCCAATAGACTTGATCAAAAAGACTTTGAAAACCATCAAGAAAACACAACCTCAGAATAGGTTTGTACTCAAAATAGAAAACAGTATCAAACAAAAGGAAAACGGTCAAATTGGTAAACCAATCCCAAGCATAGATGTGAAGACCAAAACCAAACACACCATCAATATTGGTAAGACTGATGCTAAATATACTATCCTGGTTTATTGGGCAACATGGATGCCTGAACAATATGATTTTATCGATGACTTTGCAATGTTGACAGAAGACTATTCTAGTAATAATAACCTAAAAATCATCGCAATTTCATTAGATGCAGAAATCTATAAATGGGAAGATTTTATCAAGAACGATACGGCCTATTGTGAACACAGCTGCGACGGAAAAGTATGGGACTCGGAACCAGTTAAGAAACTAGGAATCACCACAATACCAACCTTCGTTATCGCAGACAAGAATCATAAAATCATCGCAAGAGGCAATTCTTTAAAAGACTTGGAAAAAGAATTACAAAAGTTGATTGAATAGATGAGAAAGCTGAATGTATTTGAAATGAACCGTATCAGCATCGACGAGTTCAAGAAAAGCAAGAAGAACCCACTGGTTGTCGTGCTTGACAATGTTCGTAGCATGTACAATGTAGGTAGCGTGTTCCGTACAGCTGATGCCTTCCGTATAGAGTCAATTTATCTCTGCGGCATCACATCTTGTCCACCTCATCCAGAAATCCATAAAACAGCGTTAGGTGCAGAAAAGGCAGTAGAATGGAAGTATTACAAAGAAGCATTAGAGGTCGTGAAGACATTACAGCAACAAGGCTATGAGGTTCTAGCAGTAGAACAAGTAGAAGGTTCGACCTCCTTACAAGACTTCGCGCCTGCGGAAAACAAAAAATATGCTATCGTGCTGGGCAACGAAGTTAAAGGTGTCTGTCAAGAAGTAGTAGACAATTGTGACGGATGTCTAGAAATTCCTCAGTTCGGCACGAAACACTCATTGAATGTAAGTACGACAGCAGGAATCGTGATGTGGGAAATGACGAGATACAAACTTTCCCCAATTAAATAGTAGGAGAATCATCAACCCAAAAGGAATAAATAATGGCAAAGGAAGAGATTACACCCATGATGAAGCAGTTCTACGACTTCAAAGCAAAGTACCCAGATGCTTTGCTATTGTTTCGTTGTGGCGACTTCTATGAAACGTATGCAGAAGATGCCTCGATAGCAGCCGACATACTCGGTATCACTCTTACAAAAAGAGGCACAGGAGGTAGCGAACGTTCAACTAATACCGCGATGGCGGGCTTCCCTTACCATGCGCTCGATGCTTACCTGCCCAAACTGATTCGTGCAGGAAAACGAGTGGCAATATGTGACCAATTGGAAGACCCTAAGCTAGCAAAAAAATTAGTGAAACGTGGTGTGACGGAGATTGTCACTCCTGGAGTTGCTTTAAACGATAATGTACTGAACAACAAAGAGAATAACTTTCTTGCCTCTATTCATTTTGGAAAATCGAATTGCGGTATCGCTCTCTTAGATATCTCAACAGGCGAGTTTCTGGTTGCAGAAGGGGTGGCAGACTATATCGACAAATTGATTACCAACTTCGCACCAAAGGAGGTATTGTGTGAGGAAAGTAAACGGAAGATGTTCGAAGGCGCATTTGGTATCAAACTAAACAAATATTTGCTTGCTGACTGGGTATATGCAGAAGACACTGCTACCAAAAAAGTCTTACACCATTTTGGTGTTAAAACCATGAAAGGGTTCGGAATCGCACATCTGAAAGCTGGTATTATAGCAGCAGGTACCATCCTTTATTATCTAGAGCAGACACAGCATACCAATATTGGACACATCCGCACCATCTCACAAATTGATGAAAGCCAATATGTACATCTAAATAAGTTCACCATACGAAGTTTAGAATTAATAGGCCCCATTAACGAAGGTGGTGTTTCTCTTATGGATGTAATTGATCACACCATTAGCCCGATGGGAGGCCGTATGTTACATCGGTGGATTCTGTTTCCATTGAAAGATCTCCATCTCATCAAAGAACGACAACAAGTCGTTGAATACTTCTTCCGCCATACTGACTTCCGAGACTCGATTGACGAACAACTGCACAACATCGGTGATATAGAACGAATAAGTGGTAAGATTGCTGTAGGACGCGTTTCTCCACGCGACTTTTTGCAATTGAAAACCTCTCTTCAGGCGATTAAGCCTATCAAAGAATTGTGTCTTTCTGCAGATAATGATAGTATTCGACAAATCGGACAAACTTTAGATGCCTGCGAGGTTCTTCGTCAGCGAATAGAAAAAGAAATACGCATTGATGCTCCATTTCTAATCAATAAGGGTGGAGTTATTGCAGATGGTGTCAATGAAGAACTGGATGAACTCCGTTCGATTGCCTACTCTGGAAAAGATTACCTACTACAGATTCAGCAACGTGAAATTGAACGTACAGGTATCCAGAGCTTGAAAATTGGCTTTAACAATGTGTTTGGCTACTACATGGAGGTACGTAATACATTCAAAGACCAAGTTCCACCTGAGTGGATTCGTAAACAGACACTGGTATCTGCTGAAAGATACATTACTCAAGAACTGAAGGAGTACGAGGAAAAGATACTCGGCGCAGAAGAAAAGATACAATCTCTTGAGAACCGTTTATTTACACAATTGGTTACTGATGCCGCAGATTTCATTACACCTTTGCAAAGGGACGCATCAGAGATTGCCCGAATTGACTGTCTTCTTTCATTTGCTATCTGCGCAAAGGAGAACAAATATGTTTGTCCTGTGGTGGACGACAGCCTGATTATTGACATCAAACAAGGACGCCACCCTGTGATTGAAAAGCAAATGCCAATCGGTGAACCATATATCGCAAATGACTTGTACCTTGATTCTGAGCATCAGCAAATCATCATTATCACGGGTCCTAACATGGCTGGTAAATCTGCTTTACTTCGTCAAACAGCTCTCATCACCATCATGGCACAAATGGGTAGTTTTGTTCCTGCCGACAGTGCAAGGATAGGAATATGTGACAAAATATTTACACGTGTAGGAGCAAGCGATAATATATCATTGGGTGAGAGTACTTTCATGGTTGAGATGACAGAAGCAAGTAGTATTCTAAATAACCTGTCGCCGCGTTCACTAGTGCTTTTTGATGAATTAGGACGTGGTACCAGTACATATGATGGTATATCTATTGCTTGGGCCATCGTGGAATATATTCACGAGAATGCACGCAACCATGCACGTACCCTCTTTGCAACGCATTATCACGAATTGAATGAGATGGAGCGGCTGTTTTCTCGTGTGAAAAACTATAATGTCTCTGTACGTGAAGCAGAAGGAAGGGTCATCTTCCTTCGCAAACTTGTGAAAGGAGGCAGCGAACACTCTTTTGGTATCCATGTTGCCAAAATTGCAGGTATGATTCCAAGTGTCGTCAGAAGGTCAGAAGAGGTGTTAAAAGAATTAGAGAAAAACAACTCTGGTGATGGCATTTTGCGTCCTCATACAGAAAATATCACAAACGGTAATGCACACCAATTATCTTTCTTCCAATTGGACGACCCTATTCTTTGTCAAGTACGCGATGAATTGCTGAACATAGATGTCAATAGCTTAACACCATTGGAAGCACTCAATAAACTAAACGACATCAAAAAAATATTAAAAGGAAAGTGAAACGTAATGAATTTGAAATAATGGCTCCAGTAGGTAGCAGAGAGAATCTCGCTGCGGCCATTCATGCAGGTGCTGATAGTGTATATTTCGGTATCGGAAAATTAAACATGCGCTCACATTCTGCTAACCCTTTTACGATAGACGACTTAAAGGAAATCTCCGAGATTTGTCATCAACATGGATTGAAGAGTTATCTCACAGTTAATACCATTATTTATGGTGATGATATTGATACGATGCATGAGATTATTGATGCAGCAGTAAAAGCAAAAATATCTGCTGTGATTGCCAGTGATGTTGCAGTCATGATGTATTGTCGTCATGTAGGAATGGAGGTTCACTTAAGCACTCAACTCAACATATCCAACATAGAGGCATTACGTTTCTATGCTCAATTCGCAGATGTTGTAGTACTAGCACGCGAACTCAACATGTGGCAGGTAAAAGACATCTATGATCAAATCCAAAGCCAACATATCACAGGCCCTTCTGGAGAACTGATTCGTATTGAGATGTTCTGTCATGGAGCACTTTGTATGGCTATCAGCGGAAAGTGTTACCTGAGTCTACAAAACGCAGGACGCAGTGCCAATCGCGGAGAGTGTGTACAGATTTGTCGTAGAGGCTATGAAGTAAAAGACATAGAAACTGGCATTCAACTCCAGATTGACACTAAATATATCATGTCACCAAAAGACCTTAAGACCATTAGGTTTATGGACATCATGATGAACGCAGGAGTACGCGTCTTTAAGATAGAAGGTAGAGCAAGAGGACCAGAATATGTTCAAACTGTAGTAAGCGCTTATAATGAGGCAATCAATAGTGTCCTCGAAGGAACTTTCACAGAAGAGAAGAAAGACCATTGGGACGAATTACTATCAACCGTTTTCAATCGCGGATTTTGGGATGGCTATTATCAAGGACAACGTCTTGGAGAGTGGTGTGAAGTGTATGGTAGTAAAGCGACAGAGCAGAAGGTGTATGCTGGCAAATGCATGAAATACTTCTCAAATATAGGTGTGGCAGAGTTCTTGATAGAGAATGAAGACCTGCATGTAGGCGATAAGATACTAATTACAGGAGTCACAACTGGGGCATTAATACAAACAGCAGACGAGATCAGATTTGACCTCGTCCCTGTTCAAACTGCTACACGTGGGCAGCATATCAGTATTAAAGTAAATGAAAAGGTACGTCCCAACGATAAGTTGTATATACTCATCAAACGCACACTAGCATCTACTACCTCACAATCAGAAATTTAGTAGCTACTCCCTTATCGCCTTCAGCGTCTGTTGCTAGCACATAATAAACTCCCGATGCCGCCTGTTTGCCTTCATTGGTGAGCCTATCCCATGTGAACTCTCCACCTACAGATTTTCCTTCCCTCACCAATCGGCCTGCAGCATTAACAATCTTTACAATTGAATTCTGCATCAAGCCTGTGATGATAACATTACCAGTATAATCTGGTCTTACGGGATTCGGATATGCTTTCACTAAGTCTTTATCAAAAGATTCCTCTGGGTCAACAGCATTACTCATATAGGAAACCAAACCGTTCTCTGTTGCAATAAACACCTCTCCTGTGCTACCATCAATTGCAATAGAAAAGATATCGTTGGAGATAAGCGGACTATTATCAACGGTAAAGTGTTCCAAAATCTCTGTACCATCCGCATTGACCAAATAAAGACCATTACCACCCGTTCCTATCCACTTCCTATTACCTCCATCAATGGCAATACATCTTACATTAATCTCACTCAGCAAGTAATCAGCATAGTTCGTTCCATCATTACGTGGTACTTTGCATTGGGTGAAATAGAAATCTTGATTGAAAATCGTAGAAGGTTCAAAGGTAACAAACGGTCCCAAATCTGTTCCTATCCATATTGCACCATTAAGATCTTCTACAACGCAGTGCATCTGATCAATATGATATGACTGACCGTCTTGATTATTGAATATATCGATAAACCGGCTTCTATCATCAGATCGTTGGTTAAGTGTCCCATTTGTATCCAACACAAAGAGTCCTCCATTGTTTATAGAACTTGAAAAATGGCTTGTGATCCACATCCATCCTCTTTGAGAATCAAACATCAGATCTCCCATTCTAGAATGACTTGCTATCTCTGGACAATAATACCCAAACCACTCTCCGTTCGGTTTTCTTACTTTGACAATTGTATCAACCAAGCTATTTAGCATCCAAAGATTCTTGTCATTGTCATATTTTAATCCACTCACCCAATTATAATAGTTTGCATGTGAACTTGTCGGAAGAATTGATGTAAGTCCAGAATTATTATGCGTATAATGCTTCTCAAACTTATAATTACGATATTCTATCAATCCTGACCTTGCACCTACAAAATGATGGTTAGGGTCGTCTGGATCCTGCACAATATCGTGGAAATTTCTAAAATAATATTCACCATCAAGTCCCTCTAATGTACTTTCCTCATCAAAATTAGTCCAAACTCCATTTTCATATTGGGCAGCATAACCTTTACGGTTCACGTCTTCAAACTCAAAATATCCACCAACAGATAGCAATCTGTTATTAAACATTCTTAATTGATAGAAATAATTATACAATGGACTATTGGGAATGATTGATGACACCGTCTGCTTAAATGTTTCACCATCGAAAGATGCTTGTATAAGTCCACTTGTATTACATGCCATCCAAAACTTACCACCCACATATGCTGCATGTTGAGTGTTAAGTGTATTTTCAATGGTCTTATAGTTATTGTCCTTGTCAATGATAACAATTCGCTTTTTTCCAAAGACAACTAATTTATCATCTGCTATACAATAGTCTGTGACAACTTCATCGGTGGTATTTGACGTATAAAACTTCTCTTTGTCGGTTATCAATTTTAATTGATTGTTACCCAAATAACAAGCATAAAATGTATTATTGAATACAAAGATTCTAGAAAACAAGTTACTTGATACCTTTATCCAATTCTTTGTATCCAATAGGTTATCCTTCAAATAACCTTTAAAGACACCTTCAGGCGTTGCTGCCACGATGGCTCCTTCATCAACAATCGCACTATTTACCTTCTTATCAAAGTCATAATAGTTCGTGAAAACTTTACGTTTAGTATCCAACACAACAATTCCTGAATTAGTTGAGATATAAACAAACTCATCCTTTACAGAGATACCATTCAAGGTCTTGTCGCTCAGAGCTTTTTCTTTCAATTCAGGCATGTTATAAGCATTGCCTTTGGCGTCTATAAGGTCTATGTTGCCATTCGTGTACAACAAAACGATCAACTTGGTTGCATCACAACGTACCATATCATAGATGTTGTTGTCTTTTAGAGAATTCGTTTTGTCATATGTCTCGACACTTGTATCCTCCGGATCATAACTATACAAACCATTGTCGCTCAAAACAAACACCTTGTTATTGAGAACAGCAACCTTGGTTGCGTGATGGTAGGCAGCATAAATTGTCCAGTCGCCATATGCAGCCTCAGCAACTGTTGGGTATACCAATTGAATTGTATTCAACAGACAAGAGAATGCTAAAAGTTTTAAAGTTCTCACCATATCATTTACCTTTTACGATTACTAATTCTTCTTTATTCTTCGTTGTGTACCAAGAAGTCACACAATTGGCTGACAGCCCTTGCACGATGGCTGATAGTATTTTTGATTTCGCCACCCAACTGAGCAAAAGTCTCTGTATAACCCTCTGGGACGAACACAGGATCATAACCGAATCCTGCTTCTCCACTCTTCTCCTTTGCAATCTTTCCCTTGACTATTCCCTCAAACGAATAGTTCTGACCTTTATATATCAGCGCTATAGAAGTACGGAATTGGGCACTTCTATCTGCTTTGTCCTCAAGGTTTGCAAGTAGTTTCTTTATGTTGGCCTCATCATCATGACCAGCTCCTCCTGCATATCTGGCAGTCAGTACTCCTGGCTCTCCACCTAGTGCGACACACTCAAGACCTGTGTCATCCGCAAAACAGTCAAACCCATAGTATTTCTTCACATATTGGGCTTTCTGCAAAGCATTACCCTCTAATGTGTCCGAAGTTTCAGGCAAATCGACCTTGCAGTTGATATCTTCCAGACTACGGATTTCAAACTTCTCGCCGATGATGGTTCTTACCTCCTCCAACTTATGTGAATTGTTGGTGGCAAAGACAAGTATCGGCTTCTGATCCTTTAGCTTTGTCTTCATAATACTGAATCCTTCTCCATATACACTTTCCACATTGGCTACAGACACAAAGGCGTATGGGTCTACTCGCTTGATGGCTCGCATAATGATTGAGGAATACCTGCGGCTACAGATACATATCAGTACCTTGCGTTCTGAATGGGTGTACCATCCGTTACCATCGAGCACCGTTACACCAAATCCTGCATTTGAGATGGCATCTGCTATTCTTGCATAGTTGCGTGAGAATATCTTGAACTCTACTGCTTGCTTCGTCCTGTTGAGGGCATAATCGAGAGTCACTCCAGCTATAATGAAGGTAGTGAAACCAAAGACTATCATCTGCCAGGCTACATCTGAACCATACGAGTGTTCATAGACAAAATAACTGGACGAGATGATGATACAGTCACACAGCATGATGCCCTGTCCCATCGATATGTCCCTGTATTTATTGACAATAGCTGCGATGATATCTGTTCCTCCCGTACTTCCATTGTGTGAGAAGCAGACTGACAATCCAATACCTTCAAGTACAGCTCCTAGTACTACAGCCATGAAGGTCTGATCCTTCACCAATCGAGGCAATGCACCAGTCACAGGGTCTTCCACCAATCGCTGTATAGCCCACATGTAGAATGTGAGGAACAACACACCATAGATGGTTTTCAGGCAGAATTTCCAACCCAGTATCTTGATTGCAGCAATGAGCAGAAAGGCATTAATGGTCAGATATGACACCTGCACCTCAATCGTGCCTGTGGCATAGAATATCAATGATGAAATACCTGTCACTCCACCAGATGTAATCTGATAAGGTATCATGAACAAGGTGACACCTGTACCATAGATGATCAATCCAATGGAAATGTAGACATACACCGATATCTCTTCCCAGATTATTTGCGCCTTACGTCTCATTGTGCTGGCTTCAGTACTACATTAATCATCTTACCAGGCACCACGATTACCTTCACCACATTGAAGCCTTGTATCCATTTCTGTGATTGTGGCTCCTGCAATGCTGTGTCGATGATGGTTTGCTGCTCTGTACCTACAGGGAATTCCATTGGGAAACGAGCCTTACCATTGAAAGCCACCATCATCTTCATGTTATCTTCTTTCAGATACTCTTCGTTGAAGGTTGGCCAAGGAGCATCACATACCGTTGTAGTGTGTCCCAACATCTCCCACAATTCTTCTGCGAGGTGAGGACAGAATGGTGCAATCAGCACAGCCAAATCCTCCTTGACAGCCTTGCTTTCGCTCTTCAGTTTGGTCAATTCGTTCAGACAAATCATGAAGGCAGCGATGCTAGTGTTATATGAGAACTGCTCAATATCGCCTGTCACCTTCTTGATGAGTGTATGCAATGTCTTCAGTTCTGCTGCTGTTGGCTCTACATCCTTTGTCTCTGCTGTCATGTAGTTCCAGAATTTCTTCAAGAAACGGAAACATCCGTCAATACCGTTGGTATCCCAAGGTTTGCTTTGTTCTACTGGTCCCAGGAACATCTCATAAAGACGAAGGGTATCAGCACCAAACTTCTCTACAATCATATCTGGGTTGACCACATTGAACATTGACTTCGACATCTTCTCTACAGCCCATCCAC
>CADBSN010000070.1 GCA_902797255.1 uncultured Bacteroidales bacterium
CTTTGCAGTCCGTTTTGCGCATATCGTGCGCGCACGAAGATACATTAGGCGTTAGACGCCAGACTTTTGATTACAGATTTTATATAGATGAATAATTTTGATTTTGACGATTTTAGTTTTATTGACGACTCTCCTCGTAATGCATCGATATCAATCATTTCGGATATAGATGCTTCGAAGTCTAACATATTCGACACAGAAATCAGTTCGGACAAGGAAATACCTATTTTACCACTCCGCAACACGATGCTGTTTCCTGGCACCCTACTCCCTATCACTATCGGACGCCGTTCATCGCTGCGGATGATTAACGAGGTGAGCAAGTCGGGTGAGGTGATTGGTGTGTTCAGCCAGAAGGATGATTCTGTGGACAACCCCGATGGCAAGGACTTGTATGAGTTTGGTGTGATTGCAAAGGTAGTAAAGGTACTTGAACTGCCTGACGGCAACCGTACAGCCCTGATGCAGGGATTCAGCCGTGTAGGACTGCAAGAGGTTCACGACAATGGTGACTATCTGGTGGGACATGTATTCAAAGCCGACGAGGTGATTCCCAACAACCGCGACAGAGAATTCAATGCAGTAGTCGAGGCTTGTAAGGACGTAGCTGAGAAGCTTTACAAGAGTAGCGAGTTCCGCAACTTCGATGTGTCATTCAACCTGCGCAACCTGTCGAACAAGACATTCCTCATCAACTTTATCTGTGCCAACTTGCCTATCAGCAACAAGGAAAAGTTTGATTTGCTGCGCGAAAGCAACATGACCCAGCGTGGATTCACGCTGCTGGGACTGTTGAATCGCGAATACCAGTTTGTGTCGCTAAAGGCAAGCATTCAAATGCGTACACAGGAAGACCTGAGCCGCCAGCAACGTGAGTTCTTCCTCCATCAGGAAATGAAGAACATACAGGAGGAGTTAGGCGAAGACTCAGGCAACGACATCATGATGTTGCAAAGTCGTGCCAAGAAAAAGAAATGGGATGAGAAGACCCGCGAGTTCTTCAATCGCGAAATCGGCCGTCTGCAACGTATGAATCCACAGTCGCCAGACTATCAGACACAATTCGACTATCTTGAGACGTTCTTAAGCCTGCCTTGGAACGAGGCTACGAAGGACAACCTGAACCTGAAGAATGCAGAGAAGGTGCTGAACCAAGACCACTTCGGCATGGAGAAGGTGAAGGAGCGCATCTTGGAACATCTGGCTGTACTGAAGACGCGTGGCGACTTCAAGAGTCCTATCATCTGTCTGTATGGTCCTCCTGGAGTAGGTAAGACTTCGCTGGGTAAGAGCATCGCTCGCGCCATGAAACGCGAATATGTGAGAATGTCGCTGGGTGGTTTGCACGAAGAGGCAGAGATACGTGGACACAGAAGAACCTATGTGGGTGCAATGCCAGGACGTATCATGAAAGGTATTCAGCAGGCCAAGAGTTGCAACCCAGTGTTCATCCTCGACGAGATTGACAAACTGGGACAGGACACATTCCATGGTGACCCCTCGTCAGCTCTGCTTGAGGTGCTCGACCCAGAGCAGAACAGCGCGTTCCACGATAACTATCTGGATTGCGACTTCGACCTCTCGAAGGTGATGTTTATCGCTACAGCAAACAATATTGGCAGCATCCCTGCCCCACTGCTCGACCGTATGGAGCTCATCGAAGTGAGCGGATACCTCACAGAGGAAAAGATAGAGATCGCTAAACGTCACCTCATTCCTCAGCAGTTGAGCAAGCTCGGAATGGAGGGATCGGGCATCAAGCTGACACCTTCCGCTATCGAACGAATCATCGAGAACTATACCCGCGAATCAGGTGTCCGTGAACTCGACAAGAAACTGAATAAACTGCTGCGTAAGCTTACGCTGGAATATGCAAAGACGGGCGAACTGCAGAAGAAGAACATAGGAGAGAAAGACGTTGAGACCCTGCTGGGACCTGTAGAATTCACACGCGACAAGTATCAGGGAAACGATTACGCAGGTGTTGTGACGGGTCTGGCTTGGACATCAGTAGGCGGAGAAATCCTCTTTATCGAGACCAGCCTCAGCAAGGGTAAGGGTCAGAAACTGACGCTTACTGGTAATCTGGGCGATGTGATGAAAGAATCAGCTGTACTTGCTCTCGAATACATCAAAGCACATGCAGAGAAACTATGCATCGACCCACGCGTGTTCGACAACTGGAATATCCATATCCATGTGCCGGAAGGAGCTGTTCCGAAAGACGGGCCGTCTGCCGGTATCACCATTGCAACCTCAATCGCTTCAGCTCTCACGCAGCGAAAGGTTCGTAAGAACGTAGCGATGACAGGTGAGATTACCTTGAGAGGAAAAGTGCTACCTGTAGGTGGTATCAAAGAAAAGATTCTGGCTGCCAAACGCGCAGGCATCACAGACATCATGCTCTGTCACGAAAACGAGAAGGACATCAAGCAGATTCCTGAAATATATGTGAAAGGTGTAACCTTCCATTACGTAGAAAATGTGGAAGATGTGTGGCAGTTTGCATTACTTGACGAAAAGGTGAAGAATGCAATCGAGTTTACCATCGAAGAAGAAAAGAAGGAAAAAGACTGAATATGCCACTCAATTTCACCCTTCAACATACAGACCCTAAGACACAGGCGAGAGCGGGATTGATTTTGACCGATCATGGCCAGATCGAGACCCCTATCTTCATGCCTGTAGGAACCGTAGGAAGTGTAAAGGCGGTACATTTGCGTGAACTAAAGGAGGACATCAAAGCACAAATCATACTGGGCAACACCTATCATCTGTATCTGCGTCCAGGATTGGAGGTGATTGAAGCTGCAGGAGGACTGCATAAGTTCAACGGATTCGACCGCCCCATGCTTACAGATAGCGGAGGATTTCAGGTTTTCTCGCTTTCAGGTATCCGAAAACTGACGGAGGAAGGTGTTGAGTTCCGTAGCCATATTGACGGTTCAAAGCATTTCTTCTCACCCGAACGAGTGATGGATATCGAACGCTCGATTGGCGCTGATATCATCATGGCTCTCGACGAATGTCCGGATGGGAAGTCCGACTATGAATATGCCAAGAAATCACTCAAATTGACAGAGAACTGGCTCGACCGCTGTATTCAGCGTTTCAATGAAACAGAACCGAAATACGGCTTTCATCAAGCCCTCTTCCCTATCGTACAAGGATGTACTTATACCGACCTGCGACAACGTGCGGCTGAGTATGTTGCAAGTAAGAACGCAGAAGGAAATGCCATAGGAGGATTGGCTGTAGGGGAACCTACCGAAGTGATGTACGAAATGATTGAAGTGGTGAATGCTATCCTACCAAAGGACCGTCCACGCTACCTTATGGGAGTGGGTACACCACAGAACCTGCTCGAAGCAATCGAACGAGGAGTTGATATGTTCGATTGTGTGATGCCGACCCGTAATGGACGTAATGCCATGCTGTTTACCAAGCACGGCACGATGAATATGAGAAACAAGAAGTGGGAGATGGACTTCACACCTATCGACCCAGAAGGCACCTCATATGTTGATACAACCTATACAAAAGCATATTTACATCATCTGTTCAAAGCACAGGAACTGCTAGCCATGCAGATTGCCTCGATACACAATCTAGCATTCTATCTGTGGCTCGTAGGTGAAGCTCGCCAACATATCATTGCTGGAGACTTCAGTATTTGGAAAAGTAAAATGGTAGAAGAACTGGGTAGGAGGATTTAGGAGATATAGGAGTTAATGAGAAGACCGAGACTGAATATAAAGCGCCTAAAGATAAAGAGGCCGGAGAAAGTAAACCAATTCGTGGATTGGTTGAACGAGCACTCTCCGTTCTCAAGACTTGACCGATATATCATCGGTAAGTTCTTGGGTACCTATTTCTTCTCTATCGCCCTCATCATCAGTATTGCTGTCGTATTCGACATCAATGAACATATCGATAAATATCTGTCGAAGAATGCACCAGCAATAGAAATCATCAAGTTCTACCTCAACTTCATCCCCTATTATGCCAACCTGTTCAGTCAGCTGTTTGTGTTTATCAGCGTGATTTTCTTTACAACCAAGTTGGCAGAGAACTCTGAAATCATCGCCATGATGTCAACAGGTGTCAGTTTCAAACGACTGATGCGCCCCTACATGATTTCAGCAGCTATCATCTGTGTGCTAACTTTCGTGATGGGTGCATACGTTATCCCTCGAGGCAATGTAGAACGTGTGAAGTTTGAGAACACCTTCAGACGACGTTATGCTGTGACCTACACCAGTAACGTTCAGCTGGAAGTTGATACAGGAGTGATAGCCTATCTCTCACGTTATGAAGACAACGTGAAAACCGGCTATGATTTCACACTTGACAAGTTCGTCAACAAGAAGCTCGTCAGCCATCTGCAGGCCTCCATGATACAATACGATACGCTTTCAGAAGAGCCGAATCATTGGATTATCAAGAATTATACTGAACGCGACCTACAAGGAATGCGTGAGGTGATAACGCATGGAAGCCGAATCGATTCTGTCATCAATATGCAACCGCAAGATCTCTTGATTCAGAAAGGACAACAGCAGACGCTGACCAATCCACAACTCGAAAAATATATCGAACGACAGAAACAACGAGGATTTGCCAACATACAGGCTTTCGAGGTAGAGTACTGGCAACGAGGAGCATCCTCGTTCGCAGCTTTTATCCTGACAGCCATCGGATTATCACTCTCGGCCAAGAAACGAAAGAACGGAATGGGTATCGCACTTGGAGCAGGATTATTGCTTAGCTTTGCATACATCATGTTCCAAACCATCTCAGCAACCTTTGCCATCAAAGCCAACATGCCTCCGATGCTAGCTGTGTGGATTCCAAACATCGTATTCATATTCATCGCCATATATTGCTATAGACACGCACCAAAATGACATCACTGGCTATCGACATAGGTAACACCAGCATAAAATATGCAATATTCGACAATCAATCCATGATTCATCATCAAAGGATCATGGGACATGATGTTGACCGACTTGCTACTGAGGTGGAAACATACCACCCCACTCATGCAATTGTGTGTGCTACAGCTACTTTGACGGAACAACACAAAACCACCTTAAGCAACCTCACAAAACACACCATTTTCCTATCCCATATTACCCCCATCCCGGTTCGGAATCGATACAAATCTCCAGAAACACTAGGGATGGATCGTCTTGCAGCAGCTGTGGGAGCCTACTTGCAGGTAAAAGGTAACGTACTGATTATCGATATGGGAACGGCAATCACATACGATTTCGTAGATAGTGAAGGCAACTATCTTGGAGGCAATATAGCCCCAGGAATGCAGATGCGTTTTCAGGCCTTACACGACTACACCGCACGACTTCCACAGGTTGAAACAGAAGGTGCACATCCAGAACTTGGCGAAGACACAGAAACCGCCATCCGTTGTGGTGTGATTGACGGAATAAGATACGAAATTGAGGGGTATCTGCGTCAATTTTTCTTAAAATATCATAATCTTTCTGTATTTTTTACGGGTGGAGACGAA
>CADBSN010000071.1 GCA_902797255.1 uncultured Bacteroidales bacterium
CAAGAGTCGAGAGTCAAGGTTCAAGGTTCAAGGTTCAAGGTTCAAGGTTCAAGAGTCGAGACCCTAGACAACACAAATACAAACACAACACAACACAAACACATTATGGAAGATTCAATTATTACTATAAGCGGACTTGACACTGTTTGGGTGCTTATTGCCGCAATGCTGGTTTTCTTTATGCAACCAGGTTTCGCACTGGTAGAAGCTGGATTCACCCGTGCTAAGAACACAGCGAACATCTTGATGAAGAACTTTGTAGACTTCATGGTTGGTTCGGTTCTCTATTGGTTCATTGGTTTCGGCATCATGTACGGAGCCGGTAACGGATTTTTTGGTGAGTTTCATTTGTTCGACTACTCATTCTTCGGCGACACCAACGTGCCTGCAGAGTGCTCTCTGATTTTCCAGACTGTATTCTGTGCTACAGCAGCCACCATCGTATCAGGTGCTATGGCTGGACGTACAAAGTTCTCAATGTACGCTATCTTCTCAATCATCGTATCAGTACTGATCTATCCTATCTCAGGACACTGGTCTTGGGGCGGTGGATGGTTGAGCGAACTGGGATTCCACGACTTCGCAGGTTCAACCAACGTACATGCCTGCGGTGGTGTGATTGCCTTGGCTGGCGCTATGATTCTTGGTCCTCGTATCGGTAAATATACGAAGAGTGGAAAGTCAGTCGCTATTCCTGGTCATAGTCTCACACTTGGCGTACTTGGTGTATTCTTCTTGTGGTTCGGTTGGTTTGGTTTCAACCCAGGTTCACAATTGGCTGCTGAAGGCAGTGAGAATGCAATTGCTATCGCACGAGTAATGTGTACAACCAACATGGCTGCAGCTACAGGCGGACTTGCAGCATTGATACTCACATGGGTCGTATATGGTAAACCATCCCTTTCACTCGTATGTAACGGTGTGTTGGCAGGATTGGTCGGTGTGACTGCCGGATGTGACCTTGTCTCTATTGGAGGTGCAGCCATCATCGGATTGATTTGCGGCGTAGTGATGGTCGGCTCAGTAAGTTTCATTGATAAAGTATGTAAGATTGACGACCCTGTTGGCGCTGTATCAGTTCATGGTGTATGTGGTATCCTCGGTACCATCCTCACAGGTCTGCTTGCAACTTATGCCAACGGAGACGTTGCAGCCAATGCAGGTGTATTCTATGGCGGCGGATGGAATTTCTTCCTCATTGAGGTATTAGGCACCTTTGCGGTAGCTGCATGGGCATTCACTTGTGGATTCATCCTCTTCTGGGCCATCAAGAAGATTCACGGCATTCGCGTTTCTGCACGTATCGAGGAAGAAGGTCTCGATATTTACGAACATGGAGAAACAGCATACAACAGTTAATTTATATTCATTTCATCCTCTACCCCTCTCTCCCCTTCGGGGGAGTAGGAGGGCGAGGTAAAAAACAAAAAATCAGTAATCATCATGTGTGGATTTGTAGGTATTTTGAAAATCAAGGGCGACGCTCATCAGAAACGTGAGCAGGCCTTGAAGATGTCGGCAAAGATCCGCCATCGCGGACCAGACTGGAGTGGTGTTTACAGTTCTGACCAGACGGTTCTGACCCACGAGCGACTTGCTATCGTTGACCCGTTCTCTGGCGGACAGCCGTTGTACTCACCCGACAAGAAGAAGGTATTGGCAGTAAACGGTGAGATTTACAACCATCAGCTGCTACGTATGGAGACTGGTATTGACTATCAATACCAGACAGGTTCGGATTGTGAAGTGATACTGGCATTGTACGAGCAATACGGTATTGACTTCATCGACAAGTTGAACGGTATCTTTTCGTTCGTCTTGTACGATATGGAGACTGATGATTATCTGATTGCACGCGACCCAATCGGCGTGATTCCGCTGTATATAGGTCATGATAAAGACGGAACCGTCTATGTAGCCAGCGAACTGAAAGCCCTCGAAGGAGTGTGCGAGCACTACGAGACCTTCCCTCCAGGCCATTTCTGCACCAGCAAGCACGGAGGCAAGATCGAGCGTTGGTACAAACGTGGATGGTTCAAGTACGACGAGTCGAAATGGTCAACTCGTAACCATAGCGAGGCCGTACAGATGATACGCGAGGGTCTGATGGCGTCAGTAAAGCGCCAGCTCATGAGCGACGTTCCTTACGGAGTGCTGCTCTCAGGCGGATTAGACAGCTCTGTGGTATCAGCCATCGCAAAACTCTATGCAGCCAAGCGTATTGAGACAAACGATGAGCACGATGCCTGGTGGCCAAGACTGCACTCGTTTGCTGTAGGTCTGAAGGGTGCGCCCGACCTCATCAAGGCACGCGAGGTGGCTGAACATATCGGAACCGTTCACCATGAAGTGAACTACACCATTCAGGAAGGTCTCGATGCCATTCGCGATGTCATCTACTTCATCGAAACCTACGATGTGACAACCGTTCGTGCTTCCACTCCGATGTATCTCCTTGCACGTGTCATCCGCAGTATGGGTATCAAGATGGTACTCAGCGGTGAAGGAGCAGACGAGATATTCGGTGGATACCTTTACTTCCACAAGGCTCCGAACGCAAAAGAGTTTCATGAAGAGACCGTACGCAAACTGAGCAAACTCTACATGTACGACTGCCTGCGAGCCAACAAGTCACTCATGGCATGGGGCATTGAGGGACGTGTACCGTTCCTCGACAAGGAGTTTCTCGATGTCGCTATGTCCATCGATCCTTCACTCAAGATGTGTCCAGGCAACACCATAGAGAAAGGTGTAGTACGCGAGGCCTTTGCCGATATGCTGCCAAAGAGTGTTGCGTGGAGACAAAAGGAGCAGTTCAGCGACGGTGTTGGATATAGCTGGATTGACACCCTGAAGCAGATTACATCCGAAGCTGTCACAGACGAGCAGATGGCACATGCTGCCGAACGATTCCCAATCAACCCACCGCTCAATAAGGAAGAGTATTACTATCGTAGCATCTTCGAAGAGCATTTTCCAAGCGAATCGGCTGCACGTAGCGTCAACCAGGAAGCATCCGTAGCATGTAGTACAGCCAAGGCCCTCGAATGGGATGCTGCATTCAAGAACATGAACGCACCAAGTGGACGAGCCGTGAAAGACATTCATTTGGCATCTTAATTAATTCACAATTCGCTTCGCGCAAAATGCTACGCCTCAAAATTGCGATTAAGTGAGCGCAGAGTCATGCTCGCATGAGCTATGCCGAACGTTAGCAA
>CADBSN010000072.1 GCA_902797255.1 uncultured Bacteroidales bacterium
AAGAACTTCATCTTCTCAGACGTGAATTCTCACCTACACCTCCGCCACCGTTATCTCAGTTTCTGGTGTTATTATGGTGACGAAATGGCCATCTGCGGACGCTATGATGTGAAATTCAAATTACCACCAGTACCAGAAGGCGACTACGAATTCCGCATCCAGGCAATTATAAACGGAATGCCTACCCGTGGAATCATTCAGGTATATTTGGATGACAAACCTTGCGGTATTCCTATTGATATGCGTAAGAATGGCGACGATCCAAGTATTGGTTGGAGATCTGATGACGACCTTGGTGACCAAGAAGCCATCTTGGCATACGACAAGTCACTCCATAACCGTGGTTGGATGAAAGGTGCGAAAGCTTACGGACCTACCAATGATGACGGTACAGGTTCTAGAAATCCGAACAGAAACACAGCGGAAACAATGCGTCGTATCTACGCCACCTTCCACTCCGATGGAAAGAGCGACCATTGGGTACGCGTACAACAGAAGCTTGAATCAACGAACGGTACCTTCCCATTCGACTACTTAGAGCTCTGTCCACGTAGCGTTTACAACAACGAATTGTATCCTGAGGATCAGTGGTAAAATGACCCACCCCCTATACACAAGGAAAGCAGCATCTCATTGCGAGGTGCTGCTTCTTGTTTCCGTCTTGGGGTAGGTCAATAAAAAAAGGGGTAACGCCTTACCCCAAAATTGTTAACCTTAAATCTAATACTATGAAAAACACGATGCAAAGTTAGCACTTTTCCCGAACATTGCAAACAAATTCTTGGAAAAGATTTCAACTTCTCTCTTTTTAGACCAAAATCATTGCCATTGGTAATCAATTTGACAAATTCTTGAACTCCCGACTCTCGCCCCTTGACCCTTGACTCTTGAACCTTGAACTCTTTTAACTGACTTTCAACTTTCAACTATCAACTTTCAACTTTACCCCATCTCACCCTAAAGGGGGAGATGCCCAAAGGGCAGAGAGGGTCTAGTTTTGTTTTTCTGAACCAATATTGTTCTCCATGATATAGTTTTCCATCATTGCCACGTATCCGCCTTCGTCGTAGACTTCCGGGTCAAGCCAATTGCTCACTTTCCATTCGCCATCTTCGAGTTGTAATTTCAAAGTCATTCCACAAGGATCATCTTCGTCTGCTGAAGCGAATTTTATCTGTGCCAATGCTTCTGTATCTGAAAGGATCTGGGTCCTTAAAGACTCTATGGTCAATGGGAGTGACTGACCGACAAGCCAATGATAGCCCTCATCACCCATGAAGCACATATCACCAGTTGGGTTCTCATCAAATCGTGCAATGCGCTGCTTGAGATTGAGAAAATAACTGGTGCAAAATTCCTGTTCAAGTTGAGCAAGATCTATCACTTCACTTTCGCCCATCTGATTGAGGCGTTCATAAATCTTAGACACCTGAAAGAAAACAGCATCCTCACTTACGAGCTTTTCAGGTTCGGTAATTTCTGTTGAATCATTTTCTACGATTAAGGGTTTAGTTGTGTTACCACACGATGTCGTTGCAACAGCAGTTACCATTGCCAAACCATACAAAACTTTTTTCATGTCGTTTAATTGTTGATTGATAAATAATTAAGTTTATACTCAATTGAGTTATTCCTGATGCTTATTTTAGCAATTCAATCGTGCGTCTGATGGCCTCATCGATTGCATAATGCGAAAGGAATCCGATGCTGCGCAGTCGGGTGCTGTCAAGGATGGCACGAGTTGCGATGCTGAATCCTCGCTTTTCGACATCTGTCGGTAGGTCGAAAACAACATTCTTTCCATTATATGCAGCACAACATGCAGCGAAGTCACGCAGCCGGACATCACAATCCGGCCCACCGCTGACGTTATACGGAATACCCGTCTCTCCATGAAGCAAGACATGAAGTATCGCAGCAACAGCATCAGCCACGTAAGTATAGGAGAAATATTGCTCACCACGACTTTTCAATACGATATCCTCACCTGCAATCGCATTACGGATAAACTGCGATGACGCTTTAGTATCAGACAGCAACATCGTTGGGCCAAAGACGCGTGAGAGGCGCACAATCTTGACCGACACGTTGAATTCCGCTTTAAATGACTGGCACAGAGCCTCGCAAGTTCTCTTCGATTCAGGATAGCACGAACGGGCATTGGAAAGGTTGAGCTTACCTGTGTAATCCTCCGTGAACACATCATCGCCATAGGCATTGCCATACACCTCAACAGTTGACGGATAAAGCACGGTAGCCCCACACTGAGCAGCCAACCGTAAAGCATGCTCCGCACCTTTTATATTAATTAATATTGTTTCGAGAGGATACTGTGAATAAGCCTGTGGATGAGTATTGCTGGCAAGAGGGATAACAACATCTATCTTACCATTTACGATTTCCTGTCTATCAAAAGGCAGTGTGATGTCGTGCTCAAAGAAAGTGAAGCATGGATTGTCGAAGTACTCCCCAAGACGGTCGCGCGCCTTCTCGCGGCTACGCCCCACAGCGATTACCTGAACATCGCCCAATGCCATGAGCGCATCAATCAACTGAACACCGATAAGGCCCGTAGCGCCCGTAATAAGGAAAGTCTTGTTGTGCAACTGCTCCACTCCGGGAACTGAGAGGATCCTGGCAATATCTTCCTGATAAAGCGTATGCTGTTTATTCATCGTCAATGCTACTAGTCTTCGAGTCTATTATTCTTTAAATATCCTTTAAATATCTCCAAGTCATCGGGCGTGGTCAGTTTGATATTCTTATCGCTGCCTGCCGCAAAATGAAGTGTCACACCCAACTCTACCATCATCGTGTTCGTGTAGTGCGAGCCATAGATGCCCACTTGGCGGTCGAAAGCTTCGTGATACTTCTCATCAATCAAACCAAACTGATAGGCCTGAGGCGTACAGACACGTCGGATGGTTTCACGAGGGATGAACGCTTTGGTTGTCGATTCATCATCAGGATTGACCAGAAAAATCTGCTCATTATAAGGCATCGATGAAACAGCATTACCAAACTGCTGTGCTTTTTGAATTACATCCGTCAGCACCTCGGCATCAACCAATGGACGTATGCCATCGTGGATGATGACAATATCGTCTTTCTTGCACTTTTCCTCTAGGCTGAACACACCGTTGCGGATTGATTCCTGAACCATCGCTCCACCCTTCACAATCCATTTCAATTTCGTGATGTTACATTGTCGAGCATACGACCACACCGTGTCCTCCCAACCCTCAATACACACCACCTCAATGGCATCAACCATCGGATGACGTTCAAAACTCTCAAGCGTATAAAGCAAGATGGGCTTGTCGTACACATTAATGAATTGCTTGGGAATGCTCTGTCCCATACGGTTTCCGACCCCTCCGGCCACGATAACTGCGATTGTCATATTGATTTTTTCATTTCTTTGCGACAAAGATAGTAAATATTTACCATTTTTCCATTTACCATTTACCATTATTTTACATTTTTACCCAAACTTTAAACTTTAAACATTCAACTTTAAACTTAATCTCACTTTTCACTTTTCATTTTCGACCACGGATTGTTCGGATTCTCACGGATAATTTTGATACAAAAACCTTAAAAACCCTCCCTCTAGCTCCCCGAGGGGAGGATGGTCAAGAGTTCAAAAATCTGTTTTTTAGATTGTGACAACAATCGGTGTTTTTGCTTTCATTGATTTCGAAGTACGACGTGCTGCGTGTGATGCTGGTGATGCTTGATGGAAGTTTACTTGCAATCACGCAGCATCAGCTGCAGACGCAAATCTTGTTAAAGATTGAAATCAATGAAAGGGTTTTTTGATGTTTTTTTTCTTAAAATCCATAACTTTATATCTTCATTTTTCCCTTTTAATTTTTCCCTTTTCATTTTTTTCTCTATCTTTGCATCTGCAAATCGTCAATTACAATGAACAATCACAATTTAAAGGAATACACATCAAGAAACCTGCGAACGTGTCAACTCAAGGAACTAAGCATTCTAGAAGAAGTAGATAAGATATGCAAGCGACACGACATCGAATACTGGCTCGACGGCGGTACCCTACTGGGAGCCGTACGACACAAAGGATTCATCCCATGGGATGATGACATCGACATCGGTATGACCCTCGAAAACATGAAACGTTTCTGTAGTGTTGCCCAAGCCGAACTGCCAGCCCATCTGTTTTTGCAAACACCGGAAACCGATGCCAAACTGAAGGAGCCTATCGTAAAGATACGTGACCTCAATTCGCTCTATGTCGAAAGCAGCGACACCTTCAACGTCGATTACGAAAAAGGAATCTTCATTGATATCTTCCCATTCGTTCCTTGTCCTGATATGCCAAAAGGATTATTGAAGAAAGTAGGTAAAGGTATTTGTCATTCGTATAGTATCCTGCACCGCCAGCATTACTACAGTTTGCGTTCGTTTGCCGAATACTTTTGGTTTACAGGCAAATACCTCTGTTTTTCTGCTATCCTGAAAATATACAGCATCTTCGGAAACACAAAGGAATACATGAGTAACCTTCCTGTCAGCAACGGATACGGAATCAACCACCGCCGCGACTCAATCTTCCCGATAGGACAAATCGAGTTCGAGGGGAAGACCTTCCCAGCACCACATAATGTCGATGCATATCTCACCGACCTGTTCAAAAACTACATGGAGATACCCCCTGTTGAAAAGCGACAAGTTCACGCAGTTGTCATCGTGCCACAGCTGAACGGTTAACGATGATCAAGAGACAGCAATTTCAGTTTACCGTTTACTGTTTACAGTTTACTGTCCTTGAACTCTTGAACTTTGAACTCTTGAAGACCAACATAATAAACCCCGTAAGCATTTTCAACTTTCGGGGCTCACTTTATCCCTCTCCTCATTCTTTAATCCATTACAACTTACAAGATAGTTTTTAGAATCTCGTCATATGAGCCGTCGTAGGGTTCTACAGTTAAGCGCTTCAGAGTTACGAAGGCCTCATTGTTTGGTGTGGAAAGAATGATGTCGCCATTGGTGATGACGCCATGCCACGTACGGCCTTGCATATCGAATGTTATCTCTATGCTGTCATTGGCCAAGGTCTTGCTAGCATATTCATGGGAACTATAGCGGCCCTCATAATACCAGTCGCCATTGTCCAGTTTCTCTGTCCAGTAAGTTGGTCCATAGTCTGCCGGGAACCATCTGTAGTGAGAGAAGAAAATCATGTGGTCTTTCTTGCTGCCCTTGTTGAAGGTCCATTTGTCATAGATAGAGGCATAATAGCCTTCCCATTTTATCTCAGTCCAGCTT
>CADBSN010000073.1 GCA_902797255.1 uncultured Bacteroidales bacterium
ATCGGTGATGTGAAGCACAAAGTCGTTGATTTCTTTCAATTTGTTTTGCGAGAACTGCAGGTCCAACTTGCTCATCTCGTTCCCAATTTCCTTCAACCTCTTTTGCGCTTCCTTCGGTAAGTATGCACCACTCCGCACAAACCCTAAATACGTGTCTCTTAACAACTCCTTTTGCTCCGTGGTCAACTCTTTGCCGTTAGCTTTTTGTTCTTCACCTTTAGCCATTACGAGTTTCACGCGTTCTGCCAACTTCTTGTTGAACATAATGTCGTTTGCATGATCCGACAAGATTGGGGACATCTTTTCCGCTAGTTCCTCCATTTCATCGTTCGTCTCAGCCGAAACCAGATTGAAGAAAATCTCCGTCACTTTACCTAATAGTTCGCCAGCCTGTTCCATCGCCTCCACCGTGTTCTCGAACGTAGGTGGTTCTGGATTATTTGCAATACGAGCTATCTCTTCATTCTCTTGATCCATACCTAGTCGCATCGCAGGCTCATAATCCTCCAGCCGTACTTTGTCGAAAGGAAAGGCATCATGTGGTGTATTATATTTCTCTAAAAATATATTCATTTTTACATTTCACTTCAAAGATTGGAAATCTTTAATCTTGAATCCATACCTTCTCAACTCAATCATCCCCTTTTCATTCCATTTGTTCAACACGTTTGACACATTCAGTCGGGTCTCATCAATCAAGTCTGCTAAATCGCTCATCTTTATCCTCACGTCTTTCTCCCCGTCAGGGAACAGACAGAAACTCGCAATCACCGCCTTTATTTTTTCTTCGATGCTCTCCTGAGGTACAGCCATGCGTAGTGTATTTGCTTTGCGTAAATTGTTACACAGAAAATTAATGTAATTGCTACGTACAATGTTGTTGTGCAACATACGCTGCATGAAGAACTCTCGCGATATGGAGAACGTTGAGCCACTCGTCTTAAATACATACGAACGCTCGTACGATCGCTTTACCCCGAACAAGTTATACGCCTCAATCAAGTAAGGTACCGACGTGAATACCTCGCTGAGAATCAAGGCCGTATTTTCATCATGCAGTTCCGACTCAATTGAACCGTCAATCACATAAATCAGGTTGTTGCAACGGTCGCCTTGGCCCACAATCAAGTCGCCTGCCTCCCATTGCTGGAAGTCCAGTTTAAGGTTCATGATCAACTCACTGAAGTCCTGCAAGGTTAAACCCTGCAAGAGGGGTAGCGACTGCATCCGTTCAAACATGCTTATTTCCATTCTCTTTTATATTTTGCTCAGAAGTAATTAGATTCTCTTCCTGCTAAAGTCTAAGACCTAGTATCTAAAGACTTTAATTTCAATTTGCAAAGTTAGTAAAATTAATTGATAAAATAAGCACTTCACGTGATAAATAATGTTAAAATCGCTATTTCTCCTTTTAATACCTCCATCTAAAAGGGGGTATAGGGATCTTTTTCTCTTCTTCTATGAAGAATGTTTCTCAATTAGACCATGTTGAAAAACTTTTCAATCCCTACGTATTTGGTCTACACGTTGATATCTTGTTTTGGTGTTGAGTTGTATATTTAACAAAAAACGTATGTTATTGTTTAGTGTATTGTATGTAATGCTTTTTTGCTAGCATGAAAAAGATGATGACCCCCATGAGGTTAGCTATCCACATCATCCAGAAGGAAGCGTGATAGTTGATAGCTTCGGCTATGATACCGCCACAGAGGACGCCTAGTCCCATACCAGAATCCCATGAGGTGAGAAGGGTGGAGTTTGCGGTTCCTCGCTGGTTGTTCGTGGCAAGATTGATGAACATATTCTGATAGGCGGGATACATGTGCCCATTGCCGAGTCCGATGATGAGGGCAGATGCATAGAATGCAAAAGGGTGGTGAACTGCTGCAAAAAGGAAGTAACCCACAAGGGATACGAGCATACCTTCTGAAGCATTGTGTACGATTCGTCCCTGTTGTAGTCCTCTAGCTCCCGTCAGTCGCGAGAGGGCAAGTCCGCTTGCGAGCAGGAAAAAGAAGATGCCTGCTCCCGACTCGATGTCGAGTTCTTCTGCTGCATAAATAGCAACATAGGTGGAAAGGATTCCATAGGACATTGCAAAGCATATCATGCTGGCTCCAAGTAGATAGCCTCGGAGGAGAAAGAGTTTTCCTAAAATTCTCCGCATCCCTTTGGGAGATGTAAAATTGATAGTTAATTGTTGATAGTTGATTGACTGTTTATGAAGTTGAGGGTTGGAAGTTGAAGTCTTGCCAGTCTCCTTTTGGGGACGGATGGTGGAGCAAATGATGAGGCCTATGAGGGAGATGATGATGGAGAGCCAGAAGAGGAGGGTGTAGCTGTTGGTGAAATGGAGTAGCCAGATAGCGATGGTTGGACTGATGGCGGTTGCGATGTTATTGCTGAGTCCGTAATAACCGATTCCTTCTGCTCTGCGTGTAGGGTGGAGTACATCGACTGCCATGGTAGTTCCTGCCACGGTAGTTGCTCCGAAGGGGATTCCGTGGAGGGTGCGGAAGATAGCGAAAAGTGCAATGGATGTAGCTATTAGATAGCCAGCTGAGATGGCAACGAAGAGAAAATAGAATATGAGGAGGATGACCTTACGCGGAAAGGTATCGACGAGATAGCCGCTGATGGGTCGGATGACCAATGCAGCCAAGGTATAGCCCGAGAGGACTATACCTATGGTTTCCTTGTTCGCTCCGAAGTTATCGCGGAGATAGAGAGGGAACAGGGGCATGAGTAGCATGAACGAAACATAAAGCATGAAAGTGGCAATCCATGTCTTCGTGTAGTCGCTGTTCCACAACTTTTCTTTCACTTGTTCCAATTGTGTTTGTTTTAAGAAGTTATAGGTCTGCTAAGGTCTAGCGATAAAGCCTAAAATCTCCTCTTAGTTCTCCTGCATATAAGTGTAGATGGCGAGCACATCTTGGGTGTCGACGATACCGTCATGGTTGACATCCTCACGCTTGAAGAGATTGAAGGTTGGCTGTCCGTTGATGACCCAAAGGTCGAAGAATATTTCGATGTTGGAGTCTACGATGTAACCGCCATCTATTGTGAACTGGGTGATTGGTGTCCAGTTGTTGTAGCCCTTCTGCTGTGCGGCCAGACATAGTCGGTAGTGTCCGTCGGATATAGTGTCGGGCAGTTCGCCTTCGAGGGTAGTTATACCATTGCGTGAAAAATAAGGTGATAGGTTCGAGGTTGTTACTGCCGTTCCAAAGGCGATAATGACGTTGTTGTCATCATCGGCTAGAGCAATCGAGAGACTACCTTGGAAAGTTTCTGTGCCAAGGTTTGCATAGTCGTTGATGGTAATACTGAAGAAACGTCCCTTACATTTTTCTTCATTGAGAATCATATTGGTGGTCTCAATATCAGCAAAGAATTTCTGAGGAACAACGATGTTGTCAGTCTTGATTATTCCTTCTTCTATCTGGATGGTGAGGTAGAGGTCTTGATCTATACTGCGGATGCTGTTACCAATCAACTCATATTTTTTGACCCATCCCCAGCCTTCGAATCCTTCTTGTCGAGTCATCACAACCACATGGTAGATTCCATCGGGTACATCGTTGGGAATTACGCCTTTGAGGTTCCCAAGCGGTGTAGAATAGGTGGTATAAGGGTTGTATGCCCATTTCGTCTTGATGGGTTCTCCGAGCATACAAATGAGTTTGCTGTTTTCTGTCGCAAGTGCAAGCGATACATCACCATTGAAGGGCTCTGCGTTTAAGTTAAGGAAATTCGTGAGAGTAACACAAACAGTACTGTCGTTTGTCTGGTTCTGGACAAATTCGATCTTCGTTGCCTGCATGTTTGGCACGTAATCAACAGACTCATCGGTCACCACGAGTGGGTTTCCTTCTGCGAAATAGACGGTCGATTCGTCTCCTGTTGCTAGGTCTTGGGCGTTGACCTCTAAAGTATATGTGCCTAAAGGCATCTCTTCTGGTACTTTACAATTGATGTCAAAAGTGTAGAAGTATGGGTATTCAAGTTGTACGCCCCGTTCGCCAATCTTGGTGCGTGTGCCTTCTTCGTTGACCATATAGATGTTGAGCATTCCATTGAAAATGCCTTGCTTACCATTGTAGACCTCAGTCATTTGAACATTAATATTGCCAGTCTGTGTAGGGTTTACTTTATGGACTGATGGTTCGACGAGTTTTGCTTGCACGAAGTTGGCAATGTCAATTGAATCGTTTTCTGGCTGACAGTTGATCAACATGAAGTTGTCCTTACAGTATTCGATATCTACTATCTTGAAATCACCATCATTGAGACCGCCCCAGCCCCAGTTGAAGTGGTAGAACGGATAATCGTCACCATCGGGGGTCATACCGTCAATGATGAATGCATGACCCTCATTGTTTACGTTGTTTCCTCCGCAAGGGATAGGACGTCCTGCGATTAGTTCTCGCATGATGAATTGGTGGAGCATTGGTGTGGTCATACGACCGAACTGCACATCAATAATATCCTTATCGTATTTGAAGTTGTTGATAAGCGCACCGGCAGCATCACTCAAGTTCGAACCACTTGCTCTCAGTCCGTAGTCCATATGAACGGATACTCCCACCGCGAACAATAGGTGTGATACAGCATCGGCTTGTTCTACATCATAATATCCGTTTACATAAGTGTCTAGCATGTTTTCCCATGAGAAATAGAAGGTGCTGAGGTCAGCTGAAACCTCAAGCTTTTCTGTATCGGTAGTGTAGGAGATGTTTCCGATTCCCACTTTAGGATATTGGTAGTAGTTCATCAACTGTCCGATAGCAGTAGCCACACAACCTGTAAGTGCCCGTTGTGATCTGATAAACGGACAGCGGTTGTTGTAAGGCGTACGTTGCGACCATGTAGTCTTTATGAGTTGGTCAACTTTCTGTGGTGTGACAGCCTCTTGTGCACGACGGAAGTCGAGTTTACAAGGAGCACCGCTCTGGAGTGCCTCGGCTTGTAAAGCATAGGCTTCGAGAAATGCTTTGGTCTGAGGAGCCATTTCTTCGAAATCGAAAGCATGTTCGTTAGAATATGCCAACACGGGTGACATACGTTCATCGCCCGAAACAATCACGAAGCAGTTGCTCTTGGGGTAAGATAGTACGTAAAATGCCTCACCCATGTTCATGCGTAGTGGAGTAGGAAGAATTTCAGATGCAAGAAGGGTGGTCGACTTCTCTGTAGGAGGAGCCAAACGTCTGCCGGTTTTAGTAATACGTTTGCCCATATGTTCTTGCGCAATACGCATGACTTCTTCCATAGAACGTTGCTGTGCAAACGCTGTGGCGGCCGTGAGAACGGTAATCAGTAAGAAGAGGCTTATTCGTTTCATATTTCTATTTTTTCAGAAATTATCACATCGTTCGACAATATTATGTGTAGGTCTTTCATTATTACATTGACCTTTATACTTTTATAGATCGTAGAATTGGGTGAATGCGCGGCATACATACGCTTGGTCTTGTACGCAGATTGTCTCCCGAACGCTATGCATAGCCCACATAGGATTGCCCATATCTACCCCTCGCATAGGCATCTGAGAGGTGAGGATGTTGCCCAGAGTGCTTCCGCCTGCACTGTCGCTATGATTGACGAAGTATTGTACGGGTACGTCTGCTTTCTTGCATATCTCAGCAAAGACTGCGGCGCTCTCAGCATCTGTCACGTATTTCTGGTTCGCATTGATCTTGATGACTGGTCCTCCGCCCATTACGGGATGATTCGTTGGGTCGTGCTTCTCTGTGTAGTTGGGATGAACAGCATGCGCCATATCAGCACTAATCATGAAGGAACGTTCAATCGCACGAAAGAACCCGTCAGGAGTGTCTTCCTGATCGCTAATGCGCTGCATGAGGTTTCTCAGTACAGGCGATGCGGCTCCTTGTTTGGTGCCGCTACCTGTCTCTTCGTTGTCGAAAATGGCCAACACCTGGGTCATATCGGTTGTGGAAGAGTGTAGTAGAGCATAAAGACCTGCATGTACCATTGCAAGGTCGTCCAATCGTCCACAACTGACAAACTCCTGATTTATTCCTGTCAGAACAGCTCCTTGGGTGTCGTAGAGCGAGAGGTCGAAGTCGATAATGTCCTCTTTATTGCATTTGAGTTCATCGGCAATCACTTGCAGCAACAGACCGCCTGTTTCCAATTCCTTGTTGATGATACCCAATACAGGCAGCATGTCCTTCTGCTTACTCAGTGGATTTCCTTCGTTAACAGAACGGTTGAAATGAATGGCCAAATGGGGAATAATGAGGAGAGGACGAGCTACACGGATACGATGCACAATAGGGTGGAGTGGGTTGTTGCTTCGTAGCAACACACGTCCTGCTACACTCAACGGACGGTCGAACCACGTATAAAGGATCGGTCCGCCATACACCTCTGTGTTGAGTTTTATCATACCGCCCTCGCATTTCATTTCTGCATGGGGCTTGATGCGGAATCCTGGTGAGTCGCTATGTGCACAAATCAGTTTGTATCCTGCTTCAGCAGTCGGTTTGTTACCGATACGGAATGCAAATATCGCAGTGTTATTTTTTGTGACAAAGAACTGATCGCCTGCTTTCAACTTAGGCCATGACTCCTCAGCTTTGAGTTCCTTGAAACCATTTGCTTTTAGTTGGGTTTCCACGTATTCGGCAGCAAGGAAGTTGACAGGGGACGCATCCATGAGTGCCATCAAGTCTTGTGCAATTACATTATTGGTTGAATTCATTTCGGATTGTTATTAGGTCTTTGTTTTGTTTTCAAGAGCAAAGATAGAAATTATTTACGATTTAATCATTTACAATTTACATTTTTCTTCATTTTTTTTATTTTTACATTTTGTAATTTTCCCATTTTTGCATTTTTTGATAAAATTTTCACGTTCGACAATAATAATACATTCTTATTGTGCTCACTTAACCAAATTTTTCCGTATATTTGCACAGCAAATCCTTTAAAACAATCAGATTATGTTGACAGACGACAAACGGCTTTATGTAGCTCATGGTTCGGAAGGACCTATCTATTTGTGTGGTAAGATGGCAAATCGTCATGGACTCATTGCAGGTGCCACAGGTACGGGAAAGACTGTCACGTTGCAGGTGATAGCTGAGACATTCTCACAGGCAGGAGTGCCTTGTTTCATGGCCGATATGAAAGGAGACCTCTCGGGTATCAGCCAAACAGGACAGATGTCTGGTTTTATTGAGAAACGTTGTACAGAATTTGGTATAGAAGATCCTCAGTTCCACGGATGTCCCGTAACGTTCTATGACGTGTTTGGCCAACAGGGTCACCCAATGCGCACCACGATTTCGAACATGGGACCCGAGTTGCTGGGGCGCCTTCTTGACTTGAATGAAGTGCAGACGGGTGTTTTGAATATCTTGTTTAAAGTAGCTGACGAACGCGGTTTATTGCTGATTGACTTGAAAGACCTTAGAGCAATGTTGGGTTGGTTAGCCGATCATGCAGCAGAGTATACCAAGAGTCACGGAAATGTATCAGCTGCAAGTGTGGGAGCAATTCAGCGTGCTTTGCTTGCACTTGAGAATCAAGGAGCCGAGAAGTTCTTTGCTGAACCAGCGTTTGATATTATGGACTTGCTGCAATGTAGTGCTGACGGGATGGGTGTGATGAATGTTTTGGCAGCCGACCGTCTGATGTTAAATCCAAAAGTGTACTCATCATTCTTATTGTGGCTCTTGTCTGATTTATATGTCCGATTGCCTGAAGTAGGCGATCAAGAGCTTCCGCGATTGGTGTTTTTCTTTGATGAGGCTCACATGCTGTTTACGGATACGCCAAAGAGTTTGGTGGACAAGATTGAACAAGTTGTACGCCTGATTCGCAGTAAGGGTGTGGGTGTTTACTTTGTGACACAGAATCCAACAGATATACCTGATTCTGTACTTGCGCAGTTAGGTAACCGTGTGCAGCACGCATTAAGAGCCTTTACTCCGAAAGAACAGAAGAACGTGAAGGCGGCAGCAGAGACGTTCCGTGCGAATCCTTCATTTAAGACCGAAGATGCCATCATGGAACTGGAAACGGGTGAGGCACTCGTGTCGTTTCTTGATGAGAAAGGAACACCCAGTATTGTGGAACGTTCAAAGATTCTACTCCCACTCAGCCAGATAGGAGCAATCACAGAATCGCAACGTGAGCAAATCATCAAAAGTTCGCGCATTTATGGCCGATATGATACGATGATAGATCGTGAGAGTGCGTTCGAGGTATTGTTAGCAGAGAGTGAAGCGGAAGCTCAAGCTGCGGCAGAAGCTCAAGCTGAGAAGCAGGAGGCTCAAGCTGCGAAGGAAGCCGAAAAAGCTGCGAAGGAAAAGAGCAAGAAGAAAAGTGTTTGGAGTAAAATTTTCTCTGCGGTTATTACTAGTGTGACAGCTGTCTTCGGTACAGCTGTAGCCAATAAGGTTACTGGTACAAAGAGCCGATCTGGCTCTATTACGAAGAAAGTAACGAAGAGTGCAGTTGGTTCAGCTACACGAACAGCTACTCGTGAGTTGACTAGAAGTATACTTGGAAATTTGGTGAAATAAAGTATATTGATTTGAATAAAAAAATGGATGGGCAATCCCATCCATTTTTATTAGTTGATAATTTCAAATCCTGTGTAAGGAACCAACGCTTTCGGGATACGGATTCCTTCGGGGGTTTGGTTGTCTTCGAGGATTGATGCAACGATACGAGGAAGAGCCAGGGCTGAACCGTTGAGAGTGTGACATAGTTCGGGTTTCTTCCCTCCTTCTGGACGATAACGACATTTCAAACGGTTGGCTTGGTAGGTATCGAAATTAGAAACTGACGATACTTCCAACCAACGTCCTTGAGCTTCTGAGTAGACTTCGAAATCGTAACAGATGGCGCTTGTAAAACTTTGATCGCCACCACACAAACGCAAGATGCGGTAGGGGAGTTCCAACTTCTTGAGGAGTCCCTCAACGTGATCGAGCATCTCCTTGTGACTCTCTGCAGAGTGTTCAGGGGTGTCGATGCGTACAATTTCAATCTTACTGAACTCGTGCAGACGGTTCAATCCACGAACGTCCTTTCCATAGCTGCCTGCTTCGCGACGGAAACATTGGGTGTAGGCGCAGTTCTTTATTGGAAGGTCCTTCTCGTCAAGGATGACATCACGGTAGATGTTTGTTACAGGTACTTCTGCTGTAGGAATAAGGTAGAGGTCATCTACTTCACAATGATACATCTGTCCTTCTTTATCGGGCAACTGACCTGTTCCATAACCTGATGCGGCATTCACTACCGTAGGAGGCATGATTTCTGTATACCCAGCTTTGTTTGCTTCTGCCAGGAAGAAGTTGATGAGTGCCCGTTGTAGCTGAGCACCTTTTCCTATATATACAGGGAATCCTGCACCTGTGATTTTCACACCGAGATCGAAATCGATGAGGTTGTATTTCTTTGCGAGTTCCCAGTGTGGCAATTTCGCATTTCCGTTCGAAGGTACTGTGTCCCAGTTGCCTACAGTGTCACCTTGTTTGCATTCACGCAAGCTAGACTTCACCACCACGTTGTCTTCTGCTCCTGAACCTTCTGGCACTTCGTCGTAAGGGATATTTGGAATGGTACAGAGATGATTGGTCAGTTCCTGTTCTGCCTCACCCATTTTGGTTTGCAGTTGCGCAGATTCCTCTTTCAACTTAGCTACCTCGGCTTTTGCTGCTTCGGCTTCATCGCGCTTACCTTGCTTCATGAGGGCACCGATCTGTGCTGCATATTTCTTTTGCTCGGCCAGACAAGCGTCGAGTTTTGTTTGTGCCTCTCTACGAGCCTTGTCGATTGCTATTGCTTTATCTATAGCTTCCTTTGCACCTGTAAAGTGTTTCTTTTCCAGACCTTTGATGACTCGTTCGGTCTCTTCTGTTATGAGTTTGAGTGTTAACATTGTATCATTTACTATTTACAATTTATCTACAATAAAATCATTTAGCTTAACCTATTTTCTTCGTTGCGACTTGCGTGCGCGTACTTTTTGCTTGATGTCTGCTTTATGGCGAGCTGCGCCAGAGCCGTGAGCACCTGTTTTGTAGCTCTTGCTACGTGCTTTGGTTTTCACGCGGTCGTCGGTTTTTTCTTTTTTCTTTCCACCGAAGTTGATGCCATTCATCATGGCATACATGATTTCGCTCTCGCTTGCCATAATATCTTTACAATTTAGCAATTAACGATTTCCAATTTTTTCCCAAAGGGAGAAGAGGATTATTAATGATGGAAAAGACGGATACCTGTGAAGGCCATCGTGATACCGTACTTGTCGCAGGTATCGATGACGTGGTCGTCACGAACAGAACCACCTGCCTGTGCAATATATTCTACGCCACTCTTGTGGGCACGCTCGATGTTATCTCCGAATGGGAAGAATGCATCACTACCGAGACTCACCTTTGTGTTTTGAGCTAACCAAGCTTTCTTCTCTTCACGTGTGAGTGGTTCTGGCTTTTCTGTGAAGAAATTCTGCCAAGTACCTTCAGCAAGAACGTCCTCGTACTCATCGCCCATATATACATCGATGGTGTTGTCACGGTCAGCTCGTTTGATGTCGGCTTTGAACGGAAGCGCCATGACCTTCGGACATTGACGCAACCACCACAGATCTGCCTTCTGACCAGCCAGACGTGTACAGTGAATACGGCTTTGCTGACCGGCACCAATACCGATTGCTTGTCCGTCCTTCACATAGCAGACAGAATTACTCTGGGTATATTTCAGTGTGATGAGTGCAATCTTTAAATCACGTTTTGCTTCCTCAGGAAGGTCTTTGTTGGCTGTTGGAATATTGCTGAAGAGTTCGTCGCTTGTGAGGTCAATCTCATTGCGTCCCTGTTCGAACGTGATGCCGAAAACTTGCTTGCGCTCTACAGGATTGGGACGGTAGTCGGTTGACATCTTGATCACGCAATAGGTACCTTTACGTTTTGCTTTCAGTATCTCGAGCGCATCTGGAGTATAGTCGGGTGCGATGATTCCGTCGCTCACCTCACGCTTGATGAGCAAAGCAGTAGCTTCGTCGCAAGTGTCACTCAGTGCAATGAAGTCGCCAAAACTAGACATGCGATCAGCTCCTCTGGCTCTAGCATATGCTGTTGCGATAGGGGAGAGAGGTACTGCAATATCATCGACAAAATAAATCTTCTTCAGTGTGTCGCTCATAGGAACCCCTACTGCAGCTCCTGCAGGACTCACGTGTTTGAACGATGCAGCAGCAGGCAAACCTGTAGCAGCACGCAGTTCGCGTACTAATTGCCAACTGTTGAAGGCATCGAGCAGGTTGATATAACCAGGACGTCCACACAATACCTCAAAAGGGAGGTTACCTTCCTCCATGAATACTCGCGATGGCTTTTGATTTGGATTGCAGCCATATTTCAACTCTAGTTCAGTCATTTTTCTCTTTGTACCTTAATTAATAATCTTTTATTAACAAGTTGCAAAGTTACAAAAAAAGTCAAAACTATCAGCTAAAAACAGAGAAGATTTCTACTATTATTTGTGTTTTTTATTGTCATATCAAATTAAATTTGTAATTTTGTGGCCAAATTGAGAAAGTACGCATTTATATTATTGATTGAAATTTGTGACGATATTCATAAATTGAAATAGAATGAAGAATAAATCATCTAAAGAAACGATCGTTGTTGACCACGAAGTGGTTGACGCTGAACCTAAACCTAAGAAAAGAAAAATCAAAAAAACAGAGAAGGTACTGACACAAGAGCCAGTAAAAGATACAGCAGAGGAAATTGCCAAGAAACTTGCAGAGGAAGATGCCGTTTCTATGGCGGTGCTTGATAAGGTAGAGCAATTTGGAAAGTCTGCTCCTGTTATGGAAACGTTAGAACCTCAGAACGATGAAGAGGAGGAAGAACCGGTACGTGTTTCTGCATTTGCAAAGTATGATGCTATGATGGAAGAGGATGATGACGACGATGATGATCGTCCACGTCCTATCAAGCGTCAGATGCCTGTATCGAGCCGCTCAGAGTCTGGAACGACTCCTTCTCCAAGAGGAAGAGGTGCTAAAAACAGAAAGAGAGAATCGGATGATGGTGAGTTTGTGATTGATGACGACAGTGCATCTATTTCGTCTCTTACCAAAGGTAATGTCTGGGCTTCAAATGTTGATGAGATCTATCAAATGCTGATTGAAGGTCGTCGCACAGAACATTGGGCCGAGAATCGTGTACATTACATGAATATCATTGCTCCTGTGTTTGATGTTCAGTTTATTGACAACACAGACAAACAGTTGGTAGCTTCTTTGGAGGAGGCCAACTATAAGGTGTTCCCATATCCCAAATCACATGATGACAAAAAGAATGGTATTGCCATTCGTAAGCATCAGATCAAGAAGATTACTGATTTGACGATGGAGAATATTCTGCATTTGTCTGCAGCAGAAGTGTTGAAGTTGATTGACGAGAATTTGGGTACTGGATGGAAGGGACTTCCACTTGCTATTCAGGATATCATCGAGACTGCATTCTATGTAGATTGTAGTGTGTTACCTGAGGCAGCAATGCATCGTGTTGGTGGTTTGATCGATCGTCGAAAAGACGATGGGTATGAAGTGTTGGAGATTGCACGTGGTACATGGATTGAAGCTGTGTTCTTGAAGTTTAAACCAAGACCGGAGAAACGTCGTTTCGAGGTCATCACTGATTCTTCTCGTAAGTCAATTGACGATATTGATGACGATGACGATGATAATGACGACGATGATGAAGATTTGGTAGACGAGACAGATGAGGATCGTGAGGAAGAGGATGAAGACGAGGCATTGGAGGATCAGACTCCTCAAATTGAGGAGTTCGAAGAACTTCCTGATGATGACGATGATGATGTATAAGTAGAACTACCTGAGGATAATTCCAGAAAAAAGCCGTCCGGATTGGATGCCCAATTTACGGGCAGAAAAGAAACGGTTGGACGACTGATAAGTACAGATGCCTGCAACATGAATGTTGTGGGCATCAATATTTTTGTCCATCAATTGCTGACGGTTACATTCCCATAGGTCAATATGCCATTTCCCGTTGTGAAGAGCGTAGAGTTGTTCTGAATTAAACCCTTGAGCACGAAACATTTCGTAGACCTCGTCTCCTACTTCAAAACTCTCTTTGCTGATGCTCGGCCCGATAACGGCTTTGCAATCGCTCCCGTTAGTGCCATATTTTTCACCCATTGCAGAGATGGCTTTTTCAACGATACGCTGTACGGTTCCTCTCCATCCTGCATGGATGGCTGCAGCTACATGATGACGGGTGTCATATACAAGAATGGGAACACAATCTGCGGTAGATACCCCAATCGCAACTCCTTTCATGTCTGTCATGATGGCATCGATACCTTCCAGATAAGCCGTTTGTTGCTCTGGTGTGAATGTCATGAAATCTGGGGTAATAGCAGCCACATTTGTTTGATGTGTCTGGTGAGGCATCACAAGATGGTTGATGGGAATATTCAGTATATTACACAATCTGCGCCTGTTTTCTGCAACATGTTCGGGAATGTCGTCGCAAAAGCTGTTCACATTCATGCTGGCGTAATTGCCGATACTGCAACCGCCTTCACGTGTGGTTGTGAAAGCGGTTACTTTGTCTGCTATGTCATAATAGTGCAACATTCAATCGGCGCTCTTATTCTTCGTCCTCTTCGTATTCGAAATCTTCCAGGTCTTCTATGTCCTCGAAGTCTTCTTCATAGTCGTCAGGCTCTTCTTCGTCAGCAAAGTCTTCACGCAACTTCAAATAATCTTTGTCGTGATGCACGATACTCTCTTGAGTAGCGATAGCGGCAATCTTATTGCTCTCGCTATTCATCTCTTCCCAAAGTACATCTTTCAATTCTTCAAGACCAAACCCTGTGACTGCGGAGATGAATACCGTACGAATACCTTCTGGGAGGGTTGTGCGTAGCATCTCGATGAGTTCGTCATCCAGCAAGTCGCATTTTGTAACAGCAAGCACCTTGCCTTTGTCTAACAATTCAGGATTGAAGGTTGTCAACTCATTGAGTAGAATTTCGTATTCTCTTTTGATGTCGTTTGTGTCTCCTGGCACCATGAACAGCAACAGACTGTTACGCTCAATATGCCGCAGGAACCTCAGTCCTAATCCTTTGCCTTGGCTGGCTCCTTCAATGATTCCAGGTATGTCAGCCATCACGAATGATTTCCCGTCACGATAGGAGACAATTCCCAATGAGGGTTCAAGTGTGGTAAAAGGATAATTGGCAATTTTCGGTTTGGCTGACGACAAAGACGAAACCAACGTTGACTTTCCTGCATTAGGGAATCCCACCAGACCTACGTCAGCCAGAAGTTTCAGTTCCAGAATCACCTCCATTTCCTGCATCGGTTCGCCTGGTTGAGCATAACGTGGAGCCTGATTGGTTGGGGTACAGAAGTTGAAATTACCCAATCCTCCTCGACCACCTCTTAGTAACACTACCTCTTGCTCGTGTTCGGTTACGTCACAGATGTATTCACCGGTTTCTGCATTGTAGGCAACAGTTCCACAGGGCACTTCCAGAATCTTGTCTGCGCCCTTCTGTCCTGTGCTCTTGTTTTTCGAACCGTTTCCTCCGTGTTCGGCGTATGCATGACGGTCATAACGGAGATGAAGTAGTGTCCAATAGTTGCGGTTTCCCCTCAAAATCACACTACCTCCATTACCACCGTTACCCCCGTCTGGTCCTCCTTTCGGCATGTATTTGGCACGATGCATGTGGGCAGAACCTCTTCCGCCTTTGCCTGAACGGCAATAGATTTTGACGTAATCGATGAAGTTGGTTTCCATAATTAGAACCTCTTAAACTCCTTAAACCTTTGGAACTTTGAAACTTGAATCTAATTATGCATTATGAATTATTTCAATGTGTCCAAGAATGCAAAGATATTAGCCAGCATCAGGTCTTTGCTGCCTTCCCATGTGAATGTATGGCGGATACCTTCTTTCTCAAACCATGCGGCAAGAGGCTCAGTCTGGCTGTGATATACAGCAAAACGTTTTTTGATGGTTTCTTCGTTATCATCTGCACGACCTTGCTCTTTAGCGCGGTTCAACAGACGGCTCATCAGGGTCTCTTCGTCGACAATCAGTTCCACCATCACACCCATGTCATGCTGTCTCTCTGCGAGCATCTTCTTCAGGGCTTCTGCCTGAGCAATCGTGCGTGGGAATCCGTCGAAGATGACACCCTTACCTGCTGGCAGGCTGTCGTATGTCTTAGCTAAGATGTCAATCATCAGTTCGTCAGGAATCAACTGACCGTTGCTGATGTAGCCTTGAGCTATCTTGCCAAGTTCTGAACCTTGTTTGATTTCTGCGCGAAGCACATCTCCTGTTGAGATATGTCCCATTCCGTAACGAGCGACAATTTCATCGCTGTAGGTGCCCTTTCCTGAACCAGGTGCACCGAAGATAATGATATTCTTCATGTTTTTGGGTTTATTTTATTTTGCTAATGTGTAAATATCCTTGTAATTGCGACCGAATCCGTCATAGTCCAACCCGTAGCCTACAATGAAGTCGTTAGGAATCTCCATTGCACAATAGTCTACAGTCAGGTCTACCTGAAGTTTATCTGGTTTCTGCAACAGACAGGCAATCTTGATTGAGGCTGCTTCTTTGTTGCGTATCAGGGGGAGCACGTTATACATAGTGATACCTGTGTCAACAATGTCTTCAACGATGATGACATCGCGTCCAGCCAGACTGGTGGTCACTCCCATAACTTCTGTCACCTTGCCTGTTGTTTCTGTACCTTCGTAAGACGCAAAACGGGCAAAAACAATCTCAGGTTGGAAGTTTAGGTAACGTACCAGGTCTGCGGCAAACATGAATGCACCATTGAGGATGCAGATCATGATAGGATTCTTGCCTTCATAGTCATGGTTGATACGCTCTGCCAACGCTTTCACCTTCTCTTGTATGGTCTCGTTTTTCATCGAAACTACGAACTCCTTGTCAAGGATGCGAATTCTGTCCATTATTTGTGAGCCTTAAAAATAGACTGCAAAGATACGAAAAAAATAAAACTTAAAGAATTAAAAAATGAAAAAATAGAGAAAAATAGTTAATAGTAAATGGTTAAATGGTAAATAATTTGTATCTTTGCACCGTAATTTGAATAAGAATGAAGTACAAGAAGATTTTCATAACTCTTTCTGCCGTTACATTGGTTTTGACTTCATGCAGTAATTATAATAATGTCGTACGTGCAGAAGATTATGATTACAGATACGAAGCTGCGAAAGAATACTATGCAGCAGGGGAATATTCTCACTGCTACCAGATTCTGGAGGATATGATTCTTTTGCTGAAAGCAACAGATAAGGGAGAGGAGTCTTTATATATGCTTGCAATGTGTTATTTTAACCTTCGTTATTATGATTCTGCAAGTGATTATTTCGAGCGTTATTACAAAAGCTACCCCAAAGGAACATATACAGAACTTGCACGTTTCTATTCAGGAAAGGCTGCATATATGCAATCACCTGATTCACGTCTCGACCAGTCGTCAACCTACACAGCTCTCAATTGCTTGAATGAATACTTGGAGTATTATCCTCATTCTGAGTTTCGTGAAGAGGCGACGGATATGATTTATCAGTTGCAGGAACGTTTGGCAAAGAAGGAATACGAGTCAGCAAAGTTGTATTACAATTTGGGCAACTATACAGGTAACTGTATCTTTGGCGGAAACAACTATGATGCTTGCATCATTACTGCCGAGAACACCCTGAAGCTCTATCCTTACACGAATCTCCGTGAGGAACTGATGATGCTGATTCTCAAGTCACGCTATAAGTTGGCATTGAATAGTGTGGAACGTAAAGCGGAAGAGCGCTATCGTGCGACCATTGATGAATATTACGGTTTTAAGAACGAATTCCCAGAAAGTAAATATAAGAAAGACGCAGATAAGATATTCAAGTTCTGCAGTTCGAAAGTGAAAATGTAAAGAGAATAACTGACAAAAGATAATGACTATGGATTTTAAGAAAACAAATGCTCCAACAAATACGGTAACTCGTAATTTGATGGATTTGAGTGCAGAGACAGGTAATATTTATGAAAGTGTGGCAATTATCGGCAAACGTGCCAATCAGATTGCAGCAGACATGAAAGAGGAAATCAAACGCAAACTCGATGAGTTCGGAACAGCTAACGACGAGTTGCAGGAAGAGTTCCACAATGATGAACAGATCACTGTTTCTAAACACTATGAGAAACTTCCTAAGCCGACTCTCATTGCTACTCAGGAGTTCCTCGAAGACAAAGTGTATTTCCGCAATCCTTCAAAGGACACTCAAGAAAGATTCTGATGATACAACGTATACAATCCGTTTACTTAGCCCTTGTTGCCGTTTTCAGCATACTGGGGCTTTGTCTTCCTTTGGCGCAGTACTTCGTGGGAACCGCTATGGTAGCGTCGTTCAATCATTTTGTTTACACGCCGACGAAGGGATACGATGATGTGGGCTCTTTCAGCATGGCTCCCTTGGCTTTGGGCGTGTTGTTAATCATTGTGTTGCTATTAACGCTGGTTAGCATCATGCTGTTCCGCTTTCGGATGCGTCAGCTTCGACTCACCATCTTCAGCACATTGCTGTTGGTGGGTTATGTGCTGTTCTATGCGTTCCTTGCTTGGAAGTTCCAGCTTCAGTTGGCAGAAATCAATGCCGAGGTACAGTATCATTTGTGTTTCTCTGCTGTTTTGCCGGTAGTCAGCATCATCCTCAACTGTCTTGCCATTCATGGCATTCGTAAGGATGAGGCACTTGTACGTTCACTTGATAGATTGAGATAATATGGATTTTAAGGATTTGGTACAAAAGCGCAGAAGTATCCGTAAGTTTACGGATGAGCCTGTGAGCGAAGACCAGCTTCGCACGATTCTCCGTGCAGGCCTTATGGCCCCTACAGGACATGGGCAGCGTGGTTGGCAGTTTGTAGTAGTCGACAACCGTCAGGTACTTACCGCTATCTCCCAATGTCGTGAGGCAGGAAGCGAATTCGTGAAGGGTGCGGCTGTGGCTATCGCTGTTTGTTACGATACTTCTGTTTCTGATGTGTGGATCGAAGATGCGTCTATCGCAGCAGTCACCATGCAGTATCAGGCTACCGATCTTGGACTTGGCAGCTGTTGGTGTCAGGTTAGGGCACGTAGCAACGCAGAAAACGTAAGCGCTTCTGCAACCATCAAGCAACTGCTGGGATTGGCCGACAACATTGAGGTGGAGTGTGTGTTGGGTATAGGTCATCCAGCCATCGAACGTAAATTACAGGACGAAGAGAAACTCAACTGGGATTGTGTGAAGAAATGAAAGTAGTACTGGTAGGAGCGGGTAATCTGGCAACCAACCTCGCTGTTGCGTTGCAACAGTCGGGACACACCATCCTACAGGTCTTCAGTCGCACAAGTCAGTCGGCAGAGTTGTTGGCCAATAGGGTAGGGGTTCCTGCAATTACCTCGTTGAGCCAGTTGTCTCAAGAGGCCGATATCTATATCGTCAGCATTAGCGATTCTGCCCTTTCTACCTTCGACTATACAGCTTTCCCTACGCATTCATTGGTGGTTCACACAGCAGGAAGTATCCCAATGGATGTCATTCCTTTGGAGCGTAGAGGAGTGTTCTACCCCATGCAGACCTTCTCTCGACAGCGTATCGTTGACTTCAGCGAAATCCCTATCTTCGTTGAGGCAGCATCTGACGATGATACTCAATTTCTGACAGACTTTGCACATACTATTAATAATAAGGTGTATCGCCTTTCCTCTGCTGACCGGCTCTATCTCCATCTTGCAGCAGTTTATTGTAGCAACTTCGTCAACCATTGCTACGCCATGAGTGAGGATATACTTCGTCAGCATGGATTGCCTTTTTCTGTTATGCTCCCATTGGTCGATGAGGTAGCAGCCAAGGTACATCAGGTCAGTCCTCATGAGGCTCAGACGGGGCCAGCCATTCGTCACGATGAGAATGTCATCCGTCATCATTTCTCCTTGTTGGAAAACGATCCTCAGTTACAGGAAATATATGCCATCATGTCAAAACATATAGCCAATGATTAATTACGATTTAACCAAGATACGCGCCATCTTCTTCGATGTCGATGGTGTTCTCAGTCGTCAGACCATTTCGCTTCATCCTTCCGGTGAACCCATGCGAACCGTCAACATCAAGGACGGATATGCCATGCAGCATGCTGTGAAACACCAGTTCCTGCTTGCTGTCATCACAGGAGCAACCACCCAAGCCATTCAGAAACGCTATGAGCGACTGGGCTTGACGGAGATTCATCAAGGTGTGGCACAGAAAATCAAGAAGTACGAAGAGCTTTGCGCCAAGTACAACTTGGCTGATGACGAGGTGATGTACATGGGCGATGATATCCCCGATTATGAAGTCATGCAGCGTTGTGGCCTTCCTGTATGTCCTGCTGATGCATGTGCCGAAATCAAAGCCGTATCTACCTATATCTCCGAATATAATGGAGGCGAAGGCTGTGCACGCGATGTGATTGAGCAGGTGCTGAAAGCTCATAACCTCTGGATGCATAACGCAGAAGCCTTTGGATGGTGATTTTGGGTAAAGTTTATAGTTGATAGTTTATAATTATTACATTTTTACATTTTATAATTATTACATTTTACATTGAAACTCGTTCTTGCCAGCAATTCCCCTCGCCGTAAGGAACTCCTTGCAGGCCTTGAATACCCTTTCGAAGTACGTGTGCTCGAAGGGATAGACGAACGTTATCCTGACAATCTTCAGGGCGAGGAAATCCCTGTCTATATATCCTCGCAGAAAGCAAAGGCCTATCTCCCGACCCTTGCTGACGATGAGCTGCTTATCACGGCCGACACCGTTGTGATGCTTGACGGAAGGGTGCTAGGTAAACCACATGATCGAGCAGAGGCCATTCAGATGCTCAGCGACCTCTCTGGATGTACCCACGAAGTCATCACAGGAGTCACCCTTGCTACCACAACCAAGCAACATAGCTTCGCTTCTGTGTCCCAAGTCACATTTGCTATGTTGGATATGAAAGACATTCTACATTATGTCGACCACTATTGCCCATTCGACAAAGCAGGTGCTTACGGCATTCAAGAATGGATAGGTTTCATAGGAGTCACACGTATCGAGGGCAGTTATTTCAATGTGATGGGCTTGCCCGTTCAACGACTTTACGAAGAGTTGCGTAAATTTCTTTAGTCCTTTTGACTTGCAGTTTTTTATAACAAAAACCTTAAAAACCCTCACTTCAGTATGTATCGGGCTTTGCAGCCCTTTGACGATGCAAGGTGTTTATTTTTCCTCGTGAGCAAGCTCCTGGATAAAAATCTCCACCTCTCATCTTTGTCTCTTTTCAGAGCCTTCACATACTTCGTGAGCAAAAACATCGGCTTTTCAA
>CADBSN010000074.1 GCA_902797255.1 uncultured Bacteroidales bacterium
AAGGATGGCCAGACGGCCCAGTCAAAAAAACGCCAAGAAGCTGCTAAGCGTTCGACAAAAGTGAAGAAGAATGTAAAATGGCGCTCGCCGACATTGACAGAAGTGTTCGCAAGCGACCAGCCGCCAATATTACCGCCAGAATTGCCTTCACTTGTTGAAAATGTAGTTTCATCTACTCCGGATATCTTCAAGGGGCATGTGGCTCAACGATGCTTTGCGCCTCTTGGTGCTTATCCTGTAGGTTTGAAGTTTGTTTATACAGACAATATGCCTCGTGAGCCACGTATCAACTGTTTGGCTTTGGGGGAGTCTGGCAGTGGAAAGGATTCGAGTTTCACACCTGTCAGAAAACATATCCTTAAAGATATGGATGAACGCGATGCCGTCAACCGTAAACTTATTGAAGATTACAAGACTGCTTACGACCGCATGGAAGACTCAGAGAAAAAGCCTCTACGACCTAAGGATGCAATAGTCCAAGGTATTCTGCCCAATATTACACCAGCGGAATTGGTGCAGAAGATGCTTGATGCAAAGAATGCATTCCTATTTCTTCCGCTTAATGAACTGGAGAAGTGGGATGGTGTTGAAGGAAAGACCAGGCACCAATTCACCATATTAAAGACTGCTGATGACGAACTCAATGATTATGGCGCCGATCGCGCTGGTGTTAAAAGCGTTGCCGGTAAAGGATGCCTGCGGCTTAACTGGGAGGCGTCTACCACACCGGCATTTGCGCAGAAATACTTTAGCCGTTCTGTGAATGAAGGGGCTATCGGACGTACTGTAATGGTGGCAATGCAAGAACAGGCAATTGACGCCGAGATGCCTGTATACGGTAATTACGATGAAAAGTATGATGCCCGACTGAAGCCATTCATCGACAACTTGAAGGCTGCTACAGGTCTTGTAAACTGTAAGCAGGCAAAGGCTCTTGCTAAAAAACTCAAGGCAGAGCTTGATGAATTCTTATCGAAGTCACAAGATCGTGTACTTGGCTTACTTGCTCGCAGAAGCCTTATTGCGGCTTTCAGGAAGGCTGGACTGATTTATGCCGCAAATGGAATGAAATGGGAGAAGGAAATTGAGAATTTCTGCCGCTGGAGTTTCCAAATGGATCTTTGGTGCAAAGCAAGGTACTTTACAGATATGATTCGTGAAGCTGATGACAAGGTGAGAACTGCGAAAACAGGCCCACGCAATAAGCTACAACTGCTACCAGATGAGTTTACACAGGACGAGGCTGCTCAAATGCGTGAAAAGGAAGGTATGAAGCCGGAGGGCACTTATGACATGCTAGCCCAGTGGGTTAAGAGAGAATATCTGGTTCGCATAGATAAAGACAGATACAGTAAGACTGAAAAAGGTAAGCAATTATAGACAATAATAACCTCACAATGGGATATTCTCCTGTTGTGAGGCTTTTCTTGAAATAAACACGAAAAAAGTTGCGGAAATATTTGGTAGTTTCGATTATTTTTTGTATCTTTGCAATGTGTTAGGGAAGTAAAAGATAGAACGCTCAGAACACCCCTAATTCCTCCTATCTCAGGGGGATGGAAGAAGACACAAAAAGCGGGAGCCAGTCACCCGGAGTAGTTGCTGGCATAGTAGTTTAATACCATCAAAAACTTTTAGGAATTATGGCAACTAGTAACATTGCATTTCCTGTGAACCTGCGCCAGAACAAGAACACCTACACTTCGGCGTACGGCAAGTATTTCGCAGAGGTCGACACCAAGGAGCCTCTGAACCTGAAGGGCTTCGCCAAGCACATCTCCGACTACGGCAAGCTCGTGACCTACCAGGAGAAGATCCCCATTAGCTCCTACGCAGCAGCCACGCACCAGCCCGACAACGGCGGCGGTGGCAACGGCTAAGCGCAGAGCGCAAAAGAAGAATCCCCGGAACGAACAGGTTTCGGGGATTTTTGAGCCCTACGGGATGACAGGAACACAAAAATGTGATTTTTTTATTCCTCACGTGCACATTATTAAAAAAAATGTTGTATCTTTGCAGCAATCACAACTAAAACTATATTAAGCGATGAAGAAAGTATTCCTATTATCTACCCTGCTGTGCACGATCATACTGACATCGTGCGTAGACTCGCATGACAACCCGGTAGTCGGTCCCGACGCACCGGAAGTGAAAGACTATGCAGAGCGCTTGGTGCCGGTCGTAGACCCACGCGGCGAGGCGCAAGGGATGGTGATGCTGCGCTTCTACAACGACATGCCCAGCGTGGCCTATGTCAGCATCAGCGACTTCCAGAGCATCATGTACCCGGGAACGACGGTGATGGTGACGAAGACAGCACCCAACCAGTATGCGCTGACCAGTCCCTGCGGAATGGCCACGGTAGACACGGCGAAGGACCTCTTCGAGAGCGACGACTACGAGGCCTTTACCAATTTGATGGGCCAGGTGCAGGCTGGAATGCCCAATACCACCTACGACGCACTGCCCATCATCCGATGGAAATCGTTGGAAAAGATGCCCGAGAACGTCCATGTGACGCTGGACTACGGGAAATACGGCATCGACCTGAGGGCTGACGACAACGACGTCTACTTCCCCTTCGCCACGATTGCCGACCTCTATGTCGACGGCTTCATGCACCTGGCAGACTACAACGGCCAGACGGTGATGGTGGCGCCTAATGGGGCTTACAGCCTGGGTGATGGCTACCCGCAAGACTTCATCGAACCCATCCTCCAAGAGACGCGCACGGCCGACATGGCCGACTTTGCCTACAAGAATCTGTGCTTCACGCTGACCAACTTCTTCGGCTATCCCGGGCGGACACTCCTGGAAAACAACGGCTTGAGGGAGAAAGGCCTGGATCAGGCCCTGCAGGACTACGGCAAGGGCGGTCAGATGACGCGCGAGCTGCTGAAGTCGGAAAACATGTACGACTATATTGCCGGCACCGCCACGCTGGGTTGTCTGCTGAACGACGGTGGACATACTTACACCGACGTGACCGTGATCAGCCAGATAGACAAAGAGACGCCCTTCTATACTGCGATGAATCAGGTGAAGACCGCCAAAATTGATGAATTTAAAACGTATTGTCCTGAATATGCAGACGTGGCAAAGGTCATATACGACAGAAGTGCCCTTGGTAAAGATTTGAAAGAGAAGCGCACGGAGAAGATGGGCGAGGGCGTGAAATACTACAAGGAGGGCTCGACCGCCTACTGCTGGTTCAACAGTTTCCTCTGCGACGACTCCGGATGGCGCAAGTTCTACAAGGGTGAAGGCCCCAAGCCCACCGTCGAGACCTTCCCTGACGACTGGCTGGTAGCTCTGATTGATGCGCTGGAGAAGGCCGAGAACGACCCCGAGGTGAAGAACTTCGTGCTCGACATCTCTACCAATGGCGGCGGCTCGTCGGACGTCGTGATGTTCATCACCTCATTGTTCTGCAACAAGGCCGATTTCCTCTACGAGAACACGTTGACAGGCCAACGGATGAAGTGCTCATACGAAGTGGACCGCAATCTTGACGGAAAGTTCGACGAGAAGGATGACGAAGTGGAATACCACCTGAACTTCGCACTGCTCATCAGTTCCTACAGCTTCTCGTGCGGCAATCTGCTGCCCGCCCTGCTGAAGGACTATGGCATTCCCCTGCTGGGCCAGCAGTCGGGTGGCGGTTCGTGCTGCGTGCTCTACAACCCCTCGGCCGACGGTTTCGGCTATCGCTACTCTACCCACAGGGGACGTCTGATCAACACAAAGGGTGAGAACATCGACCCGGGCATCACCCCCACCTATGAACTGGGTACGGACGACTTCTTCAATGTCGAGAAGGTGATGCAGCTCGTCGAGAGCTATTATCAGAACAAATAAGATGCTGTCTTGCTGACGGCCATCGCCGCGTTGACGGGATTTACCACTTCGTGGTGAAGAGACTGGGCGATACCACAAGAGAGAACCAGCCCCAACGGGCGCTCTTGCTGGTATTGCCTTGTTTCAGGCGATCCATCGTTTCGGTGCCATACATCAGCGTGTAGCCCGCCTTGAGCGAAATGTCCTTCGTGAAACGGTAGCTGGCCTGCAGGTCGATGCTGTGGCCCAGGGTACGGTTGAGATCATGCAGTTCGGTAGCCACGGCGAGATAATGATAGGTACCCCGACACGACAATCTACTGGTGGGCTTGCCGAACAGGCCGATGAAGGCGTTCTGAAGACCTGGTGTGAAACCGTTGATATAAGCACTCTCATAGAAATAGTCCATGATGCCATAGAACTTGGTGCGCGAACCGAAGAGGGGTGCAAAACCGCCTTCCTCTTCATGGCGCGGCAGACCAAGATCGCCACCGTAAGTAACGGGCACATAGTCGTCGCCGCTCAGGTAGTCGTAGCCCAACTCCATACCGTAGCTGTCGGAAGGCTTGACGGTAGCCTTCACGCTGGCCATCCAGGCCTTGATGGGTGCGGCATCCATAATCGAATTCACCACCTTGCCCGACTGACGGTAGTAAGAACCTTCTAGCGTCAGGTACTTGGGGTGGTAATTGACGTAGCCACCATACATCTGCTGATATTCGGTCGAAGGAGGATTATATTTGCTATCCGGGGAGCCTGCCTGCTGGCCAATGTTCATGAATAGCAATGAGGCTCCCAACGGGAAACGGGGCACATCGTAATGGTACCAGACGGTCTGCATGGTCTTGTAATACTGCGCACCATTGTCGTAATAAGTGCCGGAATAGACATTGGCACCATTCTGGTTGTAGGCCAATATGCCATGCAACTGATGGCCATGACCCTCATAGCCCACTCGCAGGACATCGTGAGACAGAGCGGCTGTGGCGAAGTCGTTAGGGCCTATGATACGTTCATCGTCGTAGGCCAGCGCCACACGGCCTACCTGTGCAAAAAGGCCATTGGCGGCAGACATCCTAACCCAACCTTCATATAGTTTCAGGGCCGTATTACCGCTGGAGCCCCACACGGCAGAGTTCTGAATCACGGCATGAGCCTGCAGACCAGTACGCTCATAATCGACAATCAGACGGGTACGCCCAAGGAGGAAGTTGGAACGGTCTTCAGCCGATGACTGCGCACCACCACCGTCGGACCTGGGCAGTCCGCCGCCGCACGTCTCGCCGTGGGTCAGGAAATGCAGTTGCACGCTCAACTTATTACTGAGCGTGTCGGTCTGCGCCCATGCACCAGTGGCTGCCAGCAACAGCAGCACAAAGATCCGTCTCATAGAGCCTTATTCGAACTCGAAGACGCTGATGAAGCCCGTCAACTTGAAGACGTTCATGATGTCGGCGTTGACACCACGCATCACGACATGGCTACCGCTGGCCTTGGCGGCCTTCTGGATTCTGATCAGGATGCGGAGGCCGCTGGAGGCGATATACTCCAGACCATGGCAGTCGATGATGATATCCTTGC
>CADBSN010000075.1 GCA_902797255.1 uncultured Bacteroidales bacterium
TCGTAGTCGATTTTCGACTTCTCACAGTCACTCTGGTCTTCGTCGATCATGCTGCATGAGCATGGTATAAGAGCAAAGAGAAAGAGCCCACAGCACAAAACAGCAAGGTGCATAACACCCCTGTAGTTGAGCATTCCTGCCCAACTACAAAGGTTTTGTGCTATGAATGTTCTTTTCTTCAATTTCAGAATAACCAATTTCTTTAAATTTCACGTTCTCACAAGGTGCCTGGCACCTTGTGACGCGTGCGCTTATACATTATTGAAATATTTACGACTAATGCACAGAGGGACGAGCCCCCTGTGCAAGTGTCTGATAAATTACTCGCCGAGGACGACGCTTTCGAAACTGAGACCTGTAGACCACTTTAGATCTACACTCAAGCCAAGAGACATCTCTGCAGAGCGCAAATCAGGCACTGTCACCATTGCTTTCTTCAAAGAACTTGCACCAATTACAAAGTTTGCCTCTGTCATATAGTCCTGAATGAAAACATGGCGCTCCTTAATTGTATTACCAGAAGCATCGTATGGAGGAAGCGCATAATAGTTTTCGTTTGCAACAGAAGTTGCTTTAGTCGGATAAGGCCAAGAAATACCAGCACTACGGTCATCAGTTGACAATCCCTGATCTGGATCCAACTTTCCTGAGATATAGAAAGTTCCGCCAGTTGGAATCAAGTTTTTCTCTCCCCAGAACGGATCACCATTGTTCACAAACTCAAGGGCCACATATACTATATTTTGTTTGTTACCTTTAGAGTTAGCATTCCAGTTGTCCCAGACAAGCGTATAATTGGGGTTAGACTTTGCACCTTCAGTTGTATATGCTGGTATTGTCTTTTGGTCAACCGTAGATCCTGTTCCATCTGTCAATGCATTATCATAAATCATACAATTCTCCTTGCTACCAGACTTGGCTACATAATCCCATCCCATCGTTTGATATTGACCACCAATAAGAACGCCTTTCAAAGTAAACAAATTCGCACTGACGGTTATTGGATTATCATTCTCTGTAGGATGCAACGCTTTATTATTATCTTTCAATGTCGCAGCACCATAGCGCACTGTTGTTTTTAGCAAAGACGTTCCATAGTTGATATTCTCCTGCATGCCCACACTGCGTGTAGAAGAAAGCACTTTACCGCTCTTTACCCAACTATGACCTCCTTCATCAAGCCATTTAGAATCATCATCCCAATTAGCCGTTCCCTGAGGAAAAATATCATTCGAAGAAGAATGTGTACCAGCAGTCACTCTAACAGGACTATTACCAAAATAACACAATTCTGCGGGATACATATAATCGTATATGTTGAATCCATCTGAAACGATAGTTGTTCCTCCCATATTATAAGTTGGTATCAACTGTCGATATTCATATGTTACTTCGGTTATTTTGGTTGTTTCTGTTTCATCTGTCGTTATTTTACAAGTCAGCACCGTTGAGCCATCAGGCATATCAAGGATAGAAGGGAATTTCTGGAGTTCAATGTAATCATCACTGGAATTATCTGAAGGCAGTTTGTTCATTTGACCTGCCGTCAATCCAGAATTGGTTTTTACCACACTAATTTTAGCCCAACAAGAATATGACTTATTCGAGTTCAAAAAGGACTGCAAATTAAGTCTAACCTGATTACCAACAGCTTTGGCAACAGCTTCTTCAATATTAGTGGGAGTTGCAGATGCAACTTTATCAATTACAACATAAAGATCTATGAGCATTTTTTCTACAGCAGGTCCAGATCCTGCACGTAACTCACCGTCATTTATGGTATTGAATGTGACAAACGCATTTCCCAATATTTCTCCCAACTCACTTATTGTACCCGATGAGCCCGGATTTGTTGTCTTCTTTTGCAGTTTCTTTACATCACTTACTGTAACTACTTCTGCATAATCAGACCACTTCAAATTTGTAACCTCTCTTGAATCTGTGTTATAAGTAGCTGTGCCTGTATAAGATGATGCCATAATCTTATTTAAAACAGCCTGAATCAAATATCTATACTGGTCAAAAGCAGTCCTTTTATCTCCTTCAGGAAGTTTGGGAGTCAAAGAAAAATAAGCCGCACTCAGATTGGTATCCTCATGGAAATCTATTTTTCCTTGCTCATTATCTAATCCCTCTGTTTTTGATGCCTTACCCCAAAACATCAGCGTATTTGTGCCTGTAGGAACAGCCAATTCCAAAATACGACGTGATTTATCTACATCAGGTCCAATGGCATTGTATCCAAGGACAGAACCCAGGGAGAACTGCTTTTCGGCAGTAGGAAGGACTGGGGTTGAAGAAGACGCATAAACATGACTTCCATCAGCAGCTAACTTGAATGACATCAGGGCTGTCTTATCCATTCCTCTGAACGTACTTGTCGATAAGGCCTGTACAGCGCCTTCGGTCATTCGTGTAGACGGTGTATTGCCTAAAGATACATTAAATACAAAGTTAACAGGGACTTCGCCCGTCTTCTCATTGTACCCAGGATTAACGTCCGCGGTATCCTCAGTAGAGGAACAACTGGAGAAACCTACTGCGCCTGTCAGTGCTATCGCACCGAGTAAGGCATAA
>CADBSN010000076.1 GCA_902797255.1 uncultured Bacteroidales bacterium
AAGTGAAGCTTGCGAAACTTATATAATGTAAAAATAAATGGTAAATCGTAAATGGTAAATCATAAATGGCCATTATTTGTTTTTTCGTAATTTGTTTGGTGGTTTCGGAAATTATCTTTATCTTTGCAGACGAAATCTAACATTTAACTTGAAAATATATGAAACCAACTCTTTTTTTACTAGCTGCAGGTATGGGAAGCCGCTATGGTGGCTTGAAGCAGCTCGATGGTCTGGGACCAAACGGTGAGACAATCATGGACTACAGTATCTACGATGCTATTCGTGCCGGCTTCGGCAAAATCGTGTGGGTTATCCGCAAGGATTTCGAAGAGCAGTTCCGCACTCAGATACTGTCAAAATACGAAGGCAAGGTGGCTTGCGAACTTTGTTTCCAGGCTCTCGATGCGCTGCCAGAGGGTTTCAAGTGTCCTGAGGGACGTGTAAAGCCTTGGGGTACGAACCACGCAGTGCTGATGGGTAAGGATGTCATCAAAGAGCCTTTCTGTGTTATCAACTGTGATGACTTCTACGGTCGCGATGCATTCGCAAGCATCGGTAAGTTCCTGAGCGAACTGCCTGAGGGTACTAAGAACAAATATGCAATGGTGGGATTCCGTGTTTGCAACACGCTGAGCGAAAACGGCTCTGTGGCTCGCGGTATCTGCTCGACCAACGAGAAGAACCACCTGACTGACGTTGTTGAGCGTACTGAGATTCTGCGTGTAGATGGTAAGATTTGCTACAAAGAAGGCGAAGGATGGGTAGAGATTCCTGAGAACTCACCTGTTTCAATGAACATGTGGGGCTTCACTCCTGACTACTTCGATTACAGCGAGGAGTACTTCAAGGAGTTCCTGAGCGATCCAAAGAACATGGAGAATCCAAAGGCCGAGTTCTTCATCCCATTGATGGTGAACAAGCTCATCAACGAAGGAACAGCAACTGTTGAGGTGCTCGACACTACCAGTAAATGGTTCGGTGTGACTTACGCTGCTGACCGTCCAGATACGGTTGCACGCATCAAGTCGCTCATCGACGCTGGCGAGTATCCTGAGAAATTGTGGTAAACGATGCGGGAAGGATTCCTTCTCCTCTTATTTATCATCAGTATAGGGCATGTGGGGGCTCAAGGGGTCTCCATCATGTCCTATAACTGTGAGAACGCATTCGACACCATTCACGACGAAGGGTTTCTGGATGAGGAATACACTCCTGACGGTAGCCGCCATTGGAGCCGATTCCGCATGTTTCAGAAACTGAAGAACATCGGCAAGGTGATTGTGGCAGCCGACACGCAACGACCTGTCGACATCATCTGTCTGGAAGAGGTGGAAAACGACAGCGTGCTCACTCTTTTATGCCGCAACACGGCTCTTGCCACCTTAGGCTATGAATACCTCATGACCCACTCTGCCGACCGCAGAGGGATAGATGTGGCCCTCTTATATTCTCCCTTCACCTTCCACCCTATCAGCCACCAATCCATCCGTGCCAAGACAAGCACTCCCACTCGTGATGTGCTCCATGTCTGCGGAACGACAGGCGGCAGTCAGTTGGACACGCTGGACATCTATGTGGTGCACCTTCCCTCAAAACTCAACGGGAAGGCAAGTGAGCGCAATCGTCAGAAGGTGGTGGATGCCATCACGGCCTCAACGGACTCGATACTGAAAGTGCGGAAGGATGCCAAAATCATTATTCTGGGCGACTTCAACGAGGGTCCGGAGTCGTCGCTTCTCCGTCAGAACTTCCAAGGATTTACCAACTTGGCTTTACGCTATCAGGGGAAACACAGCGGTTCGTATAAATACCAAGGAGAGTGGGAAACGATTGACCAGATACTGATCAGCAACGCTCTCACCCTCCCTGAAACGAAAGGCTTGCGATACGACGATGTGAAGGTGCTTAACTTACCGTTTCTACTCGAAAAGGATGAGCAATACGGTGGGGAGAAGCCTAAACGAACATTCGTCGGGTATCGATACAATGGTGGATTCAGCGACCACCTGCCTGTTTTGCTTAAGTTGAAATAAAAAAGTAGGATTATACTATTCCTTGCGCCATCATAGCTTTAGCTACTTTCATGAACCCTGCGATGTTGGCACCTTTCACATAATTGATATAGCCATCCGGTTGTTTGCCATACCGAACACATTGCTCGTGAATGCCATGCATGATGTGGCGCAACCGCTCATCAACCTCCTGCGCACTCCAACTGATATGCATTGCGTTCTGGCTCATCTCAAGACCTGATGTGGCCACACCACCAGCATTGACCGCCTTACCTGGCGCATAGAGCATCTTGTGTTCGACGAACAAGTCGATGGCCTCTGGAGTACAACCCATGTTGGAAATCTCGCCCACACAAGTCACACCATTCTCAATCAGCATCTTGGCGTCCTCGCCATTCAACTCGTTCTGAGTGGCACAAGGAAGGGCGATGTCGCACTTCACCTCCCATGGACGCTTACCTGCATAGAAAGTACTACCCGGGAACTGTTCGGCATAAGGTGCACAGATATCATTACCACTTGCACGGAGTTCGAGCATATAGTCAATCTTCTCTTCGTCAAGACCTGCAGGGTCGTAGATGTATCCGTCAGGACCTGATATCGTGATGACCTTGGCACCCATCTGCGTGGCTTTCGTGGCAGCACCCCAAGCCACATTGCCGAAGCCTGAGATGGCAATTGTCTTGCCCTTGATGTCGATACCTTGATCCTGCAGCATCTCATTCACGAAGTAAAGTCCTCCGAAACCAGTAGCCTCTGGACGCACCAATGAGCCTCCATATTCCAAGCCCTTACCTGTGAGCACACCGCTCCAGTCGCGAGTCAGTTTCTTATATTCGCCGAACAGGTAGCCGATTTCACGTGCTCCGACACCAATATCGCCAGCTGGGATATCGACTTCCGGGCCAATATAGCGATAGAGCTCGCTCATGTAGGCCTGGCAGAACCGCATCACTTCAGCATCGCTCTTGCCACGAATGGAGAAGTCGCTTCCACCCTTTCCGCCACCCATCGGCAAGGTGGTGAGTGCGTTCTTGAAAGTCTGTTCGAATCCGAGGAACTTCAGGATGCTGAGGTTCACCGATGCATGAAAGCGCAGACCTCCCTTGTAAGGGCCTATGGCGCTATTGAACTGTACACGATAGCCGAGGTTAACCTGCACCTCACCCTTATCGTCCACCCAAGGTACACGGAAGGTAATGATGCGTTCGGGTTCTACCAGTCGTTCTATCAGTTTCACACGCTCGAATTCCGGGTGCTGGTTGTAGATATCCTCAATCGACAGCAACACTTCCTTTACTGCCTGCAGATATTCTTTCTCACCTGGATGCTTGGCTTCGAGCTGAGCCATGATTTTGTTGATTTCCATTGTTTATCTGTTTATAAGGATTGTCAAAAATAGCTATTCTGTGATGGTCACCGTGATGGTACAATTGGCATAATAGGCCTTACCTTCAGGTTCATTGGCAGGCCGATAGCGGATACCGACCGGAATGGTGAATACATCGCCTGGATGTACTGCCTTGTTGTTGGCGATGATGTAGAACCCCTTGTAATAAGAGAGGTGACTGACATAAATGGCGATATTGTCGTCCGTGTCGGAATAGTCAACTACAGTTCCGTCGGCATAGAAGCAATACATGTTGGTGTTCGACCCTTCCACGATGTTTCCATTTTTATCAACCGCAAACAGACAGAACTCATCCTCAGGGTTGTTCTTGGCTGCCTTCACCTGATCGGGCTTCACCTTGAATGCCTGACTCACAACATCATAGTTGAGCGGTAGTATTGCATAAAGTGTACCCGTCTCCGCATATTTGATGCCAACCTGCAGTTGCAAATCAATATCCTCAGGATCGCCCGTGACAACAAAGTAGCCACTACGGTCGGTTTCTTCGAATCGCACCTGATAAGGCCATTGTTCGTCGTTCGAGGTATCATCATCCCAAGGATGCCTCCAATGCTCTGTAGGAGCTCCGCTGACCACGAACCACAGCTTCTGAACGCCATCAGGCATGGTCATCTCAGCTGTTCCCTCAGCCTCACGTTTCATCTCACCATAATAGCGTGTTCCATCGCTTCCGAGTGCCACAAAGCCGTAGCGCCAACCAGCCTTCGAAACATTCACCTTCCGATAGCCGTCAGCTCCAGCAATCCCTTTGAAGTGTGCCTTCACGACTGTTCCTTTGGGTCGGACGGTCATCGGGATGGCATTGTAACCATAGTTTTGGGGACATTGACGTTCAGCTACCTGCCAAATCTTATTCGTCTCATCGACCAAAGTCATTTCTGTGGTTTGGGTCATCTTGTTGGCACCCAGTTCGCGGATGTCATCAATATCCCATGTTACAGAACGTGCAGCAAAATCATACATCTCATCATTGAAGACGCTCTGGTCGATAGCGTTCAACCGTTTATAAGTCTCTACAGGGTCTTCAGGCTTGGTCGATTCACGCCACAGACGACCGATAAACTGTGCCCCATGCAGCATCGCCCAATAATCTTGGATGTAATGGTTATAGTAGCGCCATTCTTCGTTCAAGAGGTTCAAATGGAAATAGCCAGGCGAATAGTAGCCGCTGAATTTCTCCTTCGGATAGCATCGGAAAGCTTGCCACTGAGCACAACTCTCCCACCAGGCACAACCACCCGAAGCATTCGCTCCGAAGCCGTAGCGCCAACCATGAGTGGTTCCGAGGTCACAACTCACAATATACTGAAACGAGTGTCCGATTTCATGTGCAAGAGTTGATGGAGAGTTGACAGCACTATAGTTGCACCACAAAGCTCCTATTTTATCATCATAGCCAGAACCCGTTGCCAGCCAAGTGGAACTGGAGTTGACATATATCTCGAGTTTATAGGTATCGACAGTCTTGGAATTGCCCACGAAGGCAAATCCCAACGAGTCGGTGTACATCCTGAAAAAGTATTCGGCATTCTCCAGCAAGGTATTCGGATTGAATCGAGCCGAACCGTTTCCACGTGTTGGGTCAGCCCCGAAACCGCTATCCCAGAAGATGATAAAATGCTCAGACTCACGACTGCGTGCCCAGCACCATTGGCTTGAAGGGTCGTCGAAATCCATCGTGTTCAACTCACGCGGCTTATAGATGGCCAGTCCTGGATCGTGGAACGTGTAGTAGTCGTATTTCGATGCATAGATGCGCGAAAAGGTGGTACCATCGTTCTTGTAGAATGTCATCTTCATCGTCGTGAAGACCACACTGTCCACATCGCTCATATCCACAGCCTGATGTTCGCCGAAGCGGTCACGACTATGGAGCCAGAATGTTGACTGAGCCGTAGCGGTATATATCGCACCAACCACGAGGCAAAGTAAAACGAAAAGTCTTTGTTTCATGTCCTAACAGTTTGATTGATACACCTATTTCTTCACAAACTTCAGCGAAGCCTTGCCAACCTTGACCACATAGGTTCCTTTGGGCAAATCGGCGGTATCGACTCTTGTCATTCCAGCTGTCCGGACGACCTTCACCTTCATCTTCATGCCGTTGATGGCAACCACCTCAACCGCTTTCTCACCATCCACCACAAGCGAATTGCCGTCGAACTTCATCTGCTTCTCAGCCATCACAGCCTCAATACCACTGGGGTCGTCGGTCTGAGAGATGTAGAAACGGTCAATATCCTCAAACAGGAATGACTGCGTGTCAATCTGCACCTTTCCGTCCGCCATCCGCAAGACGGGTTTGTCGTTCAACAGGAAATAAATCTTTGTGCTGTCGTTCAACACCAGCACCAAACTTCTTGCGCTTGCTGAGACAGATGCCAGCAACGCAAACGTGCAAATCAGGATTGTTTTCTTTATCATTGTATTTTAGTTGATAGATTATTATTCCGTTTTACTCTGATTCAGTCTCCGGATACAGCAAGTCATGAGCAATCTTGCCATAAAAGCTTTGCTTTGCACGGTCAGAGAACTGCTCGTAAATGTCACGCGCATCTTGAGACAGAAAGTTCATGTTATCAAGCATCAGCAAAGGTCCCCACCACGAATCTCGGTTTTCGAGATAACACTGTTGGTTAATTCTCTTCACGGTCTCAAAAAACTCTTTCTCTGCAGCTGTCATCTCCTTTCCTCGTTTTGTAGCCAAGACCGAATCCCGCTGCGCTTGACTGGTAGCCTTACTCATGGCTTTCAACACGTCTTCATATTTGTTCTGATAGTGTGGATAGATATTATTCAGTCGACTAAGATCTAGATTTCGTTTTTCATACTCCTGATGTGTCGCACTACCTTTCACAACCACGTTGCTGAACGTATAATAAAAGGTTCCGTCTCGGTTCAGTTGCTTCTCGGCTGTCGCTTTCACCTTGACACGGTCGCCTTGATCAGCCATCACCTTCAACCAGCCTGCAAAATCTTTCACCTTTATATAATACATGCGAGGACCTTCCGCCACGAAGCGAAACTTCGCCACTCCGTCGTCAATGATAGCAGTCGCCAAGTCGGGTTCCTCAGCATGAGTACATCCCAGCGAAACGCTCAGTTCCTTACCATCATCTATACCATCGGCTGCAAGCGCAATCACCCCTTCATTCTTATCAGGGCCACATGCAATTAACGCTATGCTTAATCCTACCAAAAGATGTATTATTCGTCTTATCTTCATATGATTAGTTATTGGTTTCGATGACAAAGATACAAAATAATTGATAATTGACAATTGACAATTGATATTTTTTCTATTAAACTCACAAACTTTAAACTTTTCAACTGCCTTTAAACTTTCAACTATCAACTTTAAACTTTATTGAAGTTTCTATCAATGATCGCTTTGACCAATGTTTTGCCTTTCACTTGATAGCCATGACTGATGTCCACTCCTGCAAAATCCATCATGACAATGCCCGTAGTCCCAGACGGATGCATATCAAAATAACGAAGAAAGGCATCATGGGTATGGGTTGCATTGTCGCGATAGCCGTTACTGGTTGATATGGAATGACCAAACAGCTTCAACACTTTTGAATAGGCAGAAGCGAAGTTCATCACCCAGATAACATCATTCGCATTCGACGCTTTGTGAGTGGTACTGAAATCCAGCATGCGCCTTATGACAGTTGTCTTCATATTCAGCGCCCCTTGAAAATATGTAGAAGAGAAGTCCTGCATGTACAACCGTCCGGTTTCTCCACGCTTGCCTGTGATACGTCCATGCGTCTGATGAAGCCAATCGGTAGAACCTGACCAATTCCAGAAAATACCACCAATAGGACTTGGCGAATAGTGGTTGCGACTCAATATCAGGATTTTGCCTCGCAGGTCACCAACACGAAGGTCGGGCTTAAAGTCGGCTAAATAGTTTTGATATTCCTTGCGGTTCAACACCTCAAGTAATCGGGGGCCATAGTCGTCTTTCACTTTGTCGCCATCACCTGCATGAAGCAAATGGATGATGATGAACTCGGAAGGATTCGCCTTCAGCCATCCACACATCAACGTGAGCACCTCCTCGAAATGCAGTTTCGTCGGCACCATCCCGTGATTCAGGCTCATATAGTGCTTATGCATCGCTGGCCTGAGGTCGAAAGCACGAATGCCGACATCCCACAGCTGTTGGAGATTGAGGTCTTGCGTCTTGGCAAACTTATTACCGATCGGTCCATACATTCCTGCCCATCCACTACCCGTAGCAGCATCATGCGCACCAGGAATTGACACTTCGGCCACATATTTGTCATCAGCCAGACGCGCCATCCAGTTTTCTGCTTGAACATTCAGCGCAAGCAAAACCACCAACAAGAATCCAATTATACGCATCATCATATCTTTTATTGGCAAAAATAGCAAATAATTATCAATTATCAATTGTCAATTATCAATTATTTCGTAATTTTGTGCCCCAAAGCATGTATTAGTTTTAAACTCGCTTACCACACTTAGCAAAATGAAAGATTTTATCGCAACGCTACGCAGTAGCATCATGGCCGGTATCTGTATCGGTATTGCAGGCTTTGGCTACCTGATGAGCAAAGACATCATCGGCATCGTGCTCTTTACTTTCGGCCTTTTGGCTGTAGTTCATTATGGTTTCAAACTCTTTACAGGCACCGTAGGCTTCTGTGGTGGAAGCAAAGGGTTGCCCGTGATAGAGATACCCAAAGTGCTGTTTGGCAATATCATCGGAACGCTGCTGGTGGCATTATTGTCCTACAACTCTGCAGCAGATTTGCAGGGTGTGGCTCAAGGCATATTAGAGAGTCGTTTGGCAAACGGACCGTTACGTTGCGGATTGTTGGCCATAGGATGCGGATTCATCATGACGGCAAGTGTGAAGTTCGCCAAATACGAGAACAAATGGTACCCATTGCTCTATGGTGTGCCTATCTTCATCGTGTGCGGATTCCCCCACTGCATCGCCGATGCATTCTACTATCTGGCTGTTCCTGTTGACTTCTGGTCGGCTCACCTTGTAGATATCCTCATCCTCTACGTTGCCATCGTTCTCGGCAACACGGTGGGTTGCAACCTTGTCCGCATCATCAACTTCGATAAGGAGAGTTAATGGAAAATGTAATAATTATAAAATGAAAAAATGTAAAAATTGAGGAAAATGAAAAAAATGAAAAAATTATATAATGTAAAAATGAAAAAACTGTATTTATGGATGCTGGTTGCCTTCTTGTCTTTGGGGTGCTGCAGCGTGTTCACAGCATGTAGCGAGGAAGACGATACAGAAGCACCAGTAGTGAAAAAGGAGTATTTCCAATCATGGAATGAGTGTGATGCATTGACTACATTAAAGCGATATGTAGAAGACGTAACAAACCCAAAGTCGAAGAACTTTATCAGCGAGGAAGATCGTATAGTAACCTTCGATATGGACGGCACATTCGTGGGCGAGTTGTATCCAACATATTTCGAGTATAACTTGCTGGAATACCGCGCGCTGGATGATCCAGAATATCGCGACAAGGCACCTGAAGATGTTCGCGAAGCAGCCCAAGCCATCAGGGATTTCGTTCGGACCAAAAAGGCGTTGCCCGACCATTTCGATATGATTCATGCCCGTGCGGCTGCCAAGGCCTATGCAGGAATGACCCTTGCAGAGTTTGATGCCTATGTGAAAGCTTACGCTGCCCTGCCTGCAAACGGTTTCACAGGAATGACCTACGGACAAAGCTTCTACAAGCCCATGCTGGAGGTAATGGAGTATCTGCAAGATAATGGCTTCACATATTATGTTGTCTCAGGCTCCGACCGATTCATTTGCCGTAGTCTGGTGGAAAGTATCGGCATCGCACCAAACAGGGTAATCGGTATGGATGTCAGACTCGTGTCGAGCAGTCAAGGCGAGGAAGCTGGTGTCAACTACACGATGCGCCAGAAGGAGGACCTGATACGTACAGACGAGCTGATTATCAAGAACCTGAAAACCAACAAGGTGCTTCAGATTTCTCAGGAGATTGGCAAGGTGCCTGTACTGTCGTTCGGTAATAGTGGTGGTGATAGCGCTATGCACAACTACTGTCTAAGCAACAGCAAATACCGCACCGCAGCCTTCATGCTTATTGCCGATGATGATGTTCACGACCATGCCAACCGCGAAAAAGCGCTTAAGTTGGGAGAACAATGGCGTGAAGCCGGATACAACGTCATCTCCATGAGAGACGACTTCCGAACCATTTACGGCCAAGGGGTGGAGAAAGTGGACTTCACTTTCACGACAGAGAATTAAGTCTTCGTTATAACAAATCATGTAATAACGTCAACTATTCATACCCAAAACGATGCGGACCAAGGAGGCTCGCATCATTTTTTTTCATTTTGAAGTTAAGTTTTTCAAGTTCGTTACGCATATTAGTTGTATGACCCAAGCAGAGTTCGAACATATTGCCAGCAAGTTGCGCCCTTCAATGTGGAAGGTGGGCATGGACTTCTTCGGCTCAACCGACGATGCAGAAGATGTGGCACAAGAGGCGCTGGTGCAGTTGTGGCAATATGCTGAGAAGTTGGATGCAAATCGGAATATCGACGGATTGGCAATAAGGATTGCAAAGCATTGCTGTGTGGACATGCAACGGAAACGACGTGGAAACATCGTGGAACTGATGCCAGTACACGAACGTGAGATAGGTGCAGATGTCTCGCCACACGAACAGCTGGAGCAGACGGAAGCAACGGAGTTGTTGCAGCAACTCGTCGAAGACCTTAATCCACGCGAACGCGAACTGTTCGAACTGCGACAACTCGATGGACTTTCGAACGACGAGATTGCCAATCGGACAGGCATTCCGAAGGCATCGATACAAGTGATGGTATCGAGGGCGAGACGCAAATTATTTGAAGAACTGAAAAAACAAATGAAAATATGAATAAGAAAGAAATAGACAAACTGATTGACAAGTACTTGGAGGGGGCGACCACCCCCGAAGAGGAACTGCAGCTTGCAAGGGAAGTGAACCGTCCCGATGGTCCTGCCGAATGGAAGGCCATCCGTGCTATG
>CADBSN010000077.1 GCA_902797255.1 uncultured Bacteroidales bacterium
AGATCGCTTATGTAGCCTTTGAAGTCGGGCATCGAGATGATTTGCTTCACCTCTCTCATAATGCTCTCTTTGCTCCGACACGAGATGAATTTCCCTTGATGGGCAGAGATTGTGCAGAAAGCGCATCCTCCGAAACAGCCGCGGTGCATGTTCACTGAAAACTTAATCATGTCGTAAGCAGGAATGCGTTTGCCGTGATATTTAGGGTGAGGCAATCGTGTGTATGGCAGGTCGAATGAGTGGTCGATCTCTTCCTGTGTCATAGGTGGGTAAGGCGGATTGACTACTGCATACCGTCCGTCCACTTCCTGTAGTAGTCGTTGTGCATGCATCTTGTTCGACTCCTCCTCGATATGACGGAAGTTTTCTGCCTGACAACGCTTATTTCGCAGACACTGCTCGTGGCTGTGGAGCACGATGTCGCGATCTGTTAGTTTCACCTCCTGCTTCGTCATCAACATTACCGTTTGAGGTTGCGGATGGCGCATCATCAGATTGCGGAACATCCTAACGTTTACTTTTTCCACACCCGTTGTTAGTAGTTCGTCGTTGAGCAGTTCGATGAGGCTCTGCATGGGGCGTTCGCCCATTCCGTAGATGAGAAGGTCTGCATTGCTGTCACACAAGATACACTTCCTAAGTTTGTCTTGCCAGTAGTCGTAGTGGGTCAGTCGACGCAGCGAAGCCTCGATGCCTCCGATGACCACAGGCGTGTCTGGATAGAGTTGCTTTAGAATCTGGGTGTAGACAATTGTCGGGTATTCTGGCCGTTTGTCGTGCCGTCCGTCGGGGCTGTAGGCATCTTCCGAGCGCAGTCGACGGGCTGCAGTGTATTTGTTCACCATCGAATCCATACATCCAGGTGAGATGGCGAAAAACAGGCGCGGACGTCCAAGCTTCGTGAAATCGCGAAAGTCGCCATGCCAGTCGGGCTGCGGAACGATGGCGACTCTCATTCCCTCGGCTTCAATCACACGACCGATGACTGCTGCTGCAAACGACGGATGGTCCACATAAGCATCACCCGAGAAGAGAACAATATCTAGCTCTTCCCATCCACGACCCTCTACCTCCTTCTTTGTAGTAGGTAGAAAATGCAAAGCGTTTATGTGATCCTCCTTTTCCATTCTGTCTGCAAAGATACACCTTATTTTTTATTTCTCCAAATTTTTATTGATACAGTTTATTTTATTTATCAAAACGTTTTCTACGTTACGGTCTTTTGTATTAGAAACAAAAACCAAAGAACAAATCGCAAGCGTATGTGCGTTAAGCATGGGCGTGAATTAGCTAAGCGGGGGGTAGATGGAAATATATTTATCCATCTTGTAGGGATTTCTTGAAGAATACGGAGTTTTTAACAAGTTTATAGCTTAAGCTATGATGCCCATTAATCGAGTGGGATAACCTCTATTATTTACAAAGGAAGTTGGTGACAGCTCGCATCAGGCCATCACGTTGGTCGCCTTCTCGGATGCTTTCGATTGGGAACCCGAGGATGATGGTTTTATAGTCTGTGCAATCATAAGCTACAGCAGCAGGGAGGTTGTTGCTGTATTGAAGCATGGCGAAGCAAGTTCCCGCTCCCTCTGTGCTTTTTTTCGGACTGATGGAGGTGATGTGTGGCACTGCATAGCTATAGGGGTTCATGTCACGATAGATGGTGAAGTCGAGATTGCTACCATTCACGCCAACAATCGTTTTGTCCGTAATAGAATCACCGACCCATTCTCTACGAGGAAAAGTGCTCTTGTCGAGGTTGGCTCCACTGACGAGCAGGCTGCCGCCTTGTTGGGTGTAGGCTGCCAGGATACGGTCGGTGGAAGGATTGAACTCTTTCTGTACACCGTAGATGATGTCAATCATGGCGTATTCATGTGGCACGATAATGTTCGATAGCAAGGCTTCCTCAGAGCAGCTACAGAATGAATGATTGCGGAGCTGAGAGATGCCACGACCATGTAGAGCAACGTAGTCGAACGTGTTGCCCATCATGATAGTTCCTTCGAGTTCTGAACCGCTATAACCCGTTCCTGTGGTGAGTTCGGAGCCCATATTGGTCTTGTCGAAAGTGAGCTGACGGCCGCAGAAGCCGGCGAACTTTCCGTAAGGAACGCCAGGGTCGGCATCAAGGTCGAAACCTTGATTGTTCTCCGTAGAAATCTTGGCCGGTCCTTCGAGACGTGTGAAGGCGTTGACGATAAGCACAGTGCCGGTGTTTTGTGGAGCGGCATAGGCTGAGAGCACTTCGGATGGGAAACTGATACCACCGTCGTTCATGGCTGCGATGCGGAAGGAATATAACTTCCCTTTTTCTAGTGGAGCCAGATAGGAAGTGCCGTTGACGAGAGTCCCATTGTCAAAGTCTCCGTCGTCGATACGTGTGTAGACAATGTATTTATTTGGAGTAGCTGTCGGCTCAAGGCTGTCAATGGTAGCCTCCCATGTGAGATTAGCCCATCGGTTCTGGTCATTGAGCGTGATGGCGAAGTTGTGGATAGGTAAGGGTTGGATAATATAACTGCGCTGGTGCATCGTGGCGATGTACTTCACGATGGATTTGTATACCGAGCGGCAGAAGTCGAACTTGAATCGTGGGTCGTAACCGAAACAGAGGTCGTCGAAACTCTGATGGGACAGCATTTCGAGGATAATCGATGGAACTTGTGGTTCGCGAGTCTCGCAGTAGTTGCGATTCCAAATTTGACGGATGCGCCAGTTCCAAGACTTCATGTCGTTAGTGAGGTTGTACTGTATGGTACTGGCCAAGTCGTAACTCGATAGTCGGCTGATGCCTGCGTTGGTCTTTGCGTCGTAGAACTCAGGTAGGGCAGTGCAGATGGCCAATGTTCCAGTCAATTCACCTGTGCGTGAGAAACCTGCATCGGTATGGAAGGCCATCGAGAGTTCAAATGGCACACGGCGTCCAGGACGGTTGGGTATATAGGGTGAACCGCCGCCGAGGGTTGTGACGGATTCACAGCGAGCCCACATGTCGTTGTTGTAGTCGTGATCGCTGTTGAAGTGGTTGTAAACAGAGTCGGGCATGCCAGCCCACTGGGTGTAGTAGAGCGAGGCTTCGGCCCAACGGGGCTTGCCGCTGGTTGTGAAGGTGAACAGATCTGGTGCCTTGGAACTGTCGGTTGGTGTTTTACCTCGTGCTATGTTGCCAATTCCGCCACCGAATCGTACGGCATCAGCTGTCACTACGCCTTCGTGACGACTGCTGTTTGTAAGCTGCACGCAATTTTCTTCGGTCTTCCCTTTAGCGAAAAGAAAGGTTCCGAGATAGACCCATGTGCCACCACCCATCTGCTGGTTGACCTTGAATTCTGTCTTCACACCTCGATGAACGACCGTATATTGGGCATCGTCGACACTGTTGGGTAGCGTCTGATAAGATACATAGACGGCATATTCGCCATCCTCTGGAATGTCAGGGGTCCAACTGATGACTGCATGGGGATGTGTGCTTGTCGTAGTGTGGGTATATCGTGCAGTACCGTCGCTGAATGGGTGGTCTCCCATGTAGTAGGCTTCTTTCAAGTGGGCAAATCCTGCTGAATCGCATGGATGCCAATGGCCTACCTCCTTGTACATACCGTCTTTTTCTGGTGCATCGTTATCAATCACTACCTCATGGTTTTGCCAGTCGCGGTCGCGTGGTGTGTAGACCACGGCACCTGCATTCTCAAGCATAGGAATAATGTATGGAATGACGAATGTTTGCGAGAACAGATCCTCGGTGGTGCAGAACAGATGGGGCCGTTGCCATGTCCATGCGTTCTTCTCTTGTTTCCAATACGTCCCGTGACTATGCCAAAGTGCGATGTGGTTACCTTCAAGTCCTTTCGATGCTGATAGGGGAGTGCTGATGTTCCGCACCCATGGTTGACCCTTATACTCCGATTGCCAGATTCGTTCACGGTCGATGGCGCCTTTGCGGATGGTGTTCGGCACCAACTGTTCGATGGGTTGACGGTCGGTGATGACGGTTAGTGGATAGCTGCTGAGCGAATCGGGAACAAACGAACGGATACTGTCATAGACGGATTCGACGACAGCGTCGGTGAAGATCTGCTCCATAAAACCTCCACTAACATACACGCGAATGTTCTGGCGGATCGTGTCGACCACCAGACTGTCGAGTTTACTGCGTTTCAAGAGGGTTTTGGTGCGTGTGTAGTTTTCAAGATAGTGCTGCACCTGTTCACGCATGGTCTGTGCCTTTGTTGCGCTGATGATGCACAGCATGAAGGCAATGAGGATGGTTTTGTTCATGTTTGCTCTGCTTAGGGTAAGCTCTAATCACTCCTTATATTTTACGTTCTTGAACCCAACTAACTTGTCGTAGCGACCACCAAACGGACGATGGTAGACATACACACAGTATTCGTTCTCTGTCTCAAAGAAGTTTCCTTCTGTTGGTCCGGTCTTCCCTATGCCTGTTCCGTTGGACACAAAAAGATATTGATAGTTGTACGATCCCTGCTTCAATGGAATTGATATTTCGTACTGATGGTCGAGGAGGTTGTACTCCATCTTGTTGTCCTCCCAAAACATGTTGAAGGTTAGGTCCCCATACAAATAGAGGTCTCCGTCGGCCAGTTGCGGTGATTTGAGAACGAAGTGCGTGATGAAATAGTCGCTCTCCGTGTCGTTATCATAGTCGTCGCTGTTACGGATAAAAAAACGTCCGTTCTGGTCTTGGTCGTACTTATAGCTCTTTGTCGGTAGGTCTTCGAAGATATATGCATGGTAGTAGGGCTCCTCGAATTTCATTTTGTCGACGCGCATGGTTGGCACGTACCGGTTCAGAATCTCGAAGCGTCGAAACTCACTTCCTGCGTCAAAAATCAGCGCACGGTTATGGTTGTAGACTAATTGATTGGGTCGTAGATACGAAGGCTTCAGATTCGACACCTTATTGTCCCACCGACGGTTTTGCATCACTATAGGAATTAATTCCGATTCTGGGTTTGACGTTGTCATCGTTTGGTAGTTGATGTTGAACTCCACTTGTTGGTGACTTTGATAGGTGTCGATGTCGGTATTGGCACTAATCGTTAAGTCGATTCCTACGATAGGCTCGATGATGCTGAAACAGGCGGTAGCCGCAGGGTCTTCATTGTCGTTCTCTTCGTAGATGTCGACCTTATAGTTGCCACTCAAAAGCAATCGATGGTTCTTGTTAGGCAGACGGAAACTATAGTGGTTGTAGAGCATCTCGGTGTTGACTGACTGCTCATAGGTGTCGATGATGGTGCTGCCGTTAATGCCTGTCATATAATCGCCCGTGTACAGTTGCGATGGCTCCCAGTCTGCATTGCAATGGGTAATTCGATATGTATACCTCTCGTAATTGTGTTGCAGGTCGTCGAACGAGATTTCGACGTATTGTCCGCTACCCAGTAACATCACAGGCGGTTCGCCCCATTTTCCGTTCACCTGAACTTGTATCGTTCGGATGTTGTCGACAAATGACACATTGACCTGTGCGCATACACTAAGAGTGATGCACACAAGTGCTAATGTGATGATGCTACGCAAGCGTTTCATCTGTTTAGAAGTTAAAGTACTTCTTCGCATTATAATAGCTAATATCCTCTACCATCTGACCCATGCGTGCCATTTCGCTAACAGGTAGCTCTCCGTTCTCCACATCTGTACCGATAAGGTTACACAGCGTGCGGCGGAAGTACTCATGACGAGGATAGCTGAGGAATGAGCGTGAGTCGGTCAGCATACCTACAAAGCGGCTGAGCAAACCGAGCACGGAGAGAGTATTCATCTGATTCTCCATACCGCGCTTCTGATCAAGGAACCACCACCCCGACCCCCACTGGATTTTTCCAGGAACGGTTCCTTCTTGGAAGTTTCCCAACATTGTCGCAACCATTTCGTTGTCTGCAGGGTTGAGGTTGTATATGATGGTCTTCGTCAGTTTGTCGGCAGTAGCCAGACGGTTGAAGAACTTTGACATAGCTTTTGCGGTGTTGAACTGACCGATAGAGTCGAATCCCGTGTCGGGACCGATGAGTCGGAACATCTTCGTGTTGTTGTCGCGGATGGCTCCGTAGTGGAATTGCTGTGTCCAGCCTGATGCATAATCCATTTCTGCGAACATGATCAGCATACAACTCTTAAACTTTAGAATCTCTTCCTTTGTCAGCTCAGTTCCTCCATACACTTTATTAAAAATCGTATTGATTTCGTTATCAGTATAGTCCTCTGCGTAGAACTCCTCAATGCCGTGATCGGAGAGTTTACAACCATTCGCAGCAAAGAAGTCGTGACGTTTCTGCAACGCATCAACCAAGTCTTGGAATTGTCGGATGGTGATGCCACTCACCTCGCTCAGGCAGTCAACATATGTCTTGAAAGTCTGAGGATTCTCAACTGCCATTGCTTTGTCAGGGCGCCACGCAGGAATCATCCGAGCATCATCGTTCCTGCGTTCGCGGGCATACTGCTGATGGAAGTGGAGGTCATCCACAGGGTCATCAGTCGTACATACGATCTCAACGTTGTAGTGGCGCATCAGTCCGCGAGCCGTGAACTCTGGATCGTTCTGTAATTTGTCGGTACACTCGTTATAAATCTCGCGAGCCGTGTCAGGATTAAGAATCTTCGTGATGCCGAATGCGGTCTTCAGTTCCAAGTGACTCCAATGATAGAGTGGATTGCGGAAGCAGTACTGAATGGTCTCGGCCCATTTCTCGAATTTCTCGTAATCCGTTGTGTCCTTACCCGTGCAGTAACGCTCGTCTACACCGTTCGTACGCATCGCACGCCATTTGTAGTGGTCGCCACCTAACCAAATCTCAGTCAGTGAGTTGAACTTGTGGTCTTCTGCTACCATCTGTGGACTTAAGTGGCAATGGTAGTCTATGATGGGTAGAAACTCAGCATGCTCGTGGTAGAGCTTTTGTGCCGTTTCGGTCTGTAATAAAAAGTTTTCGTCAAGGAATTGTTTCATATGAATAAGTATTGTTATGTTGATGATTTGTATTCAATACAAAAAGTGAAGGATGTTGTCCTTCACTTTATTGTTGTTGTCATGCTGGACTGAATTCGTCTTTTCCGACTCCGCATAATGGGCATACCCAATCAGCAGGAACGTCTTCCCAAGCAGTACCTGGTGCAACACCGTTTTCAGGGTCTCCAACTTCTGGGTCATATTCATAACCACAGACATCGCATACGTACTTTTCCATGTTAGTAGGATTTGATTGTTAATACTTGATTATCTATAATGAGTTTAAGTGTTGGACGATTAAATATGCTTATCGTTCGACTCTAAGTCAAAGTCTACCATCGAACTGAGTGAACGATTTTGCTCAATACCTTCGATGGCTTTTGCGAAGAGCTTTGCACTGGATAATTGTTTCACTTTCTTGCAAGTGCCACGATAGGGGATAGAGTCGGTAAACACAATCTCCTCAAGAGCAGAGTTCTCAACACGCTCAGATGCTGGACCACTCATGATGCAATGGCTGGCAATTGCACGTACAGAGAGAGCACCAGCTTTCTTCATTTCATCTGCTGCCATTGTTATGGTACCAGCTGTGTCGACCATATCGTCAATGAGTATCACATTCTTGCCTGCTACATCACCGATAATCTGAATGGAGTCGACGATGTTAGCTTTCTTGCGAACTTTATTGCAAAGTACCAAAGGAACTTGCAGCTTGTCAGAGAATTTCGCAGCTCGTTTTGAGGCACCTACATCTGGTGCCGCAATGATGAGGTTCTCAAATTTCTGCTTACGGATGTATGGAAGAAGTAGAAGTGACGCATAGAGATGGTCTACTGGCACATTGAAGAATCCTTGAATCTGGTCTGCGTGCAAATCCATAGCAATGAGACGGTCGATACCTACGCAACTCAACATGTCTGCTACTACCTTTGCTCCTATTGGTACACGTGGTTTGTCTTTTCTGTCTTGACGTGCCCATCCGAAATAAGGTGTCACAGCTATTATCTGGCGTGCTGAAGCACGTTTGGCAGCATCAATCATTAAAAGTAGCTCCATGAGGTTGTCAGTGTTTGGGAAGGTCGATTGAACAAGGAAAACATCCTTTCCGCGTACCGATTCTTCAAATGATACGACAAACTCGCCATCAGAAAAATTTGTGCGGACAAGATTTCCTAACTTACATCCTAGTTGTTGACAAATCTTCTCTCCGAGATATTTGGAGTTTGTACCTGCGAATACTTTGTAGTTTACGTTATCTTCCATTGTAAGATGAGAATATGATATGTATCCTATTTTTGTTGTGCAAAGTTACACTTTTATTTTGTATTAATCAGCAGCTTTTCGAAAAAACTTGAATAAATCTACTAATTCTTTG
>CADBSN010000078.1 GCA_902797255.1 uncultured Bacteroidales bacterium
AACTGACTTAAAAAAATGCGATTAAGCCGAACATAGTGCCAAACAAGTTTGAGTAATATTGAGGCGTAGCATTTTGCGCGAAGCGAATAATGCGATTAAGTGAGTGCAGAGTCAAGCTCGCTTGAACTATGCCGAGCGGTAGCATTTTGCACGAAGTGAAACTATAAACATTAAACATTAAACTTTAATTATATTTATAAACCAGTAAAATAACGAAGCTTATGAAAAAGATTTCTACACTATTGATTGGGATCCTCGCCATGATAGCATTTACTTCATGTGACGAGGACGTCACGACAGCTTACCGTTTGGAAGGCGAATGGACAGGCAACATGGGCATGTATTATAGTTTTGCCGACAGATTTGGCAACATTTGGGAGGTTGATGCAGCATATACCAACATACGATTCTTTAGACAAGGTAGCGATTATGGATATGGTGATCAGATTGACTTCTACACTGAAGGACCTTACCGTTACCAAAGTTATTACTTCAAGTGGAGTGTAAGCAACGGAGTGATTCAGATGTACTATCCCTACGATCCCAAACTCAACTGCGACATTTACCAATGGAGCATCAGTAACCATTATGATTCGCACACACGACAATACACATATGTGTTTGCTGGACGTATCAACCAAACTAGCTTCCTGCTGTATAAGTTGACAGACTTTAGTTGGAACAGCTATGGTTACTACGACGACTACAACAACTACTATGGCTATGGTTATTACGACGACTACGATTACTACTACCAATATGGATACAACTATAGTAAAACTCGTAGCGAAAGTGCAGATAGTACGACATCAGATACAGCTAAGGGTAATATCACAGTTGTGAAGCGTGGCTCGAGATTCATGGAGAACAAGTAAACAGCTGTCTTATACGCACTGTTCTCAGGCTCTTCCTACTAAGGAAGGGCCTGTTTTACATCTATATGGCAAAAAAACTTGAAATAATTTTGCTGTATTGAGAATTATGCGTAATTTTGCAAGAGACAAATGAGCAAAACGACAAAACGCATAATGAAAATTGTAGGATGGGTGGTAGCTACACCGCTTATCCTTGTGTTGTTGCTCTTTGTCGCACTCTACATTCCCCCTGTACAGAAATGGGCTGTCGACCTGACCGCAGACTACCTGAGTCAGGAAACTGGGATGGAGGTAAGTGTGGAACGTGTACACTTGAAATTTCCACTCGACCTCTCGATAGGTGGGGTATTGATAGAGACCCCCTCTAACTCCCCCTCTATGGGGAGGACTACGGTTCTCGATGCGGAAGAGTTGCTGGTTGACATGCAACTGATGCCTTTATTGAAAGGCGAAGTGAAGGTTGACCACATCAGTCTTACTAACACCCAACTCAACACGCTCAACCTCATCGAATCGATGACTATAAAGGCCAAAGTCGAAAGGCTAATGGCTAAAGATATTGACTGGGACTTGGGAAATGGGCACATGAATGTTCCAACGCTCACAATAGACCACTCTGACCTCATCATCTCCCTGGCTGACAGTGTGGCAGAAGACACTTTAGAGGAAGAAGAAAGCAGCCTACTGAAAACAATCGATCTAAGACAGATTAAGTTGAACGATGTAGGGTTTGCCCTGAACATGGCTCCAAGCGACAGTATGGCTATCAGCACACATCTCGGCAACGCCACCACAAGTGTACATCTGGATTTGGATGGCGGCAACTATTATGTCGCACCACTTAACGCCACAAACACCGCTATCAACTACGATATGGGAGGAGCTTCTGCGGCTCCTGGTTTTGACCCAAGCCATATCAACCTGACGGAGGTGGACTTGGCTATCGATTCGCTGTCGTATCTCAGCACAGGCAACCTTTATGTGGGTATTCGTCAGTTGGCAGCAAAAGATCACAGCGGTTTGCAGATCGATACACTAAGAGGCGTGCTACGCATGGACAGTACAACGCTCTACGTGGATGATACTCATGTAAAGACTCCGTCGTCGGATATGAGCGTGGATATGCGGATGGACTTGAATGCTTTTGATACAGATTCTTTAGCCGGCACACTGCATATCGATGCAGAGGGGGTAACAAGCCGAAGTGACATCATGCTGTTTTCTGCTGATGCCGCCAGTCAGATGAATGGCATGCTACCCGACCGACCTATCACATTCGCTCTATCAGCAGAAGGCAACATGCAGCATCTAAAGGTCACTCAACTTAATGCCCATATGGATGGTGTATTTGACATCAGAAGTGAGCAATTAGAGATGAGAAGAGATCGGCTTCTGGCAGATGTCAGTTTGAATCGCGGACGTTCGAAAGCACAGGTCAAAGCCGACTACGACATGAAGAGTGAACAATATGACATCGATGCCAGATTGCAGAATTTCTATGTGAACGACTATGTTGCGCTGAGCGACCCTTGTCATGTGACGGGCAGGTTGAGAGCAAAAGGTCGCGGATTCGACTTCACTTCCCGCCAAACATATACCAATGCCATCCTCGACATTACTCATGTAGATTTTGGGACCTACTATTTGGACAACACCCAATCGGTTGTCTCGCTGAAGAACAACATTATCGGTGCCAACACCCGATTCAACGATGAACGACTGGACGGGCAACTGGTTGTAGAAGGCACATTGAACCCAAGAGGAGTGAATGCCACGATGGCGCTCGACCTTCCATTCTCTGACCTGCACGCACTAGGTCTGTCGGCTGACCCATTAACTGCACATGCCACTCACGGCGACTTCAAAATGAGCAGCAACTTCAAAGAAATGTTCCTTGCCGACGCTTCTGTTTCAGGCGTAGAAGTCGTGTTGAAGGGCGATAGTTTGGTAACAGAGCAGTTTGACCTCCATGCTGAGACTACCCAAGACTCTACGATTATCTTACTGACCACCAGCGATATGGACTTCGACTTCCGCAGTCCTAAGAACCTGTTTGCTGTCATCGATGACTTCAGCCAAGTGGCAAAGACGGCAGAAAAACAAATAGAGAGCCACGATCTCAACCTCAACCTGCTGAAACAGATGATGCCTGAAACCACGCTGAGAGCCAACATCGGCAACCAGAACCCCATCAGTAAATTCCTCTTCATGCAAGGATTCCGCTACGAAGAGGTAGCAGCCAATCTACACACCTCGCAAGAGTTCGGTCTGCAGGGGAGTGCTCATGTCTACAACTTCATCACTAACGACTCAATCAAGATAGATACCGTGATGTTCAACCTCTATCAGGACACAACACAAATCAGCTATCATGCAGTAGTGGCATGTCCAGACCAAGATATCTGTTCATCGTTCACGGCCTGCCTCGACGGATATATCTCTCCACAGTACGTGGACAGCCGACTCACTTATTTTAACGCAGAAAAAGAAAAAGGCATAGACTTGGGCGTGCAAGGGGAAATCACAACTGACAGCATGCTTCATCTGTCGCTCTATCCTAAACAGCCAATTATCGCCTATAGAACGTTCGAAGTGAACGATGATAACTACATCGACCTCTACCACAAGAACAAGATGAAGGCCAATCTACTATTGATGTCTACTTCCGATAGTTGTAGTGTCTCCGTCTATGCCAACCCTGTTGATTCTCAACTTCAAAACATTGAGGCAGTCATTAACAATTTGAACATCGAAGAACTGCTGACCGTGATTCCCTTTGCCCCACAGATGGCAGGATTGCTGAATCTCAGCATCAACTACATCCAAACCAACGAAGGATTTACTGCAGGAGGAATCGTTCAAGCCAACCAATTTACTTACGAAGGAACCGGTATGGGCGATCTGATGACTATCTTCAATTATCAGCCGATGGGTGAAGAAGGTCACGATATCAACATGATGCTCTACCACAACGACCAACATATCGGTATCGTGAAAGGAGACTACAACGTGACTGGCCCCAAACACCTGAACGCTTCACTCATTCTGGATCATTTGCCACTCGCAACAATGAATGCGTTCATCCCCGACAACATCTCTGCACTTGACGGTGTAATGAACGGTATGATATCTGTCACAGGACCTATCGATACGCTACTGTTCAATGGCACACTCAACCCAGAAGGTGTACACATCTATAGCGACATCTACTCGTTCAACCTTGCAATTGCCGACGAGCCTATTACCTTCGATAAGAGCCACCTCACCTTCAACGACATTAAGATACTCGGAGCTGGACAGAACCCACTCACGATTAACGGATTCGTGGACTTTGCCGACTTGAATAACATCAACATGAACCTCAGCCTCTATGGACAGAACTTCCTGGTGTTCGACGCTCCTCGAACCCGTAAGTCGGCATTGTTTGGAAAACTCTATGGAGATTTCTTCGCTCGTGTCAACGGAACAACAAACGACATGAAGATTCGAGGATTAGTGAATGTGTTAAGTGCTACGGACATCACTTACATCATGACCAACACCCCATTGTCGGTGGACTACCGACTGGACGATATCGTTACTTTCGTTGACTTCTCTGCTCCGCCTCCCGACGCTTCGAAACGTGAACCGCATTCCTTTATAGGACTCGACATGCAACTCAACCTCGAAATAGAGGATGGTGTGCAGGTTCGTTGTGAATTCAGTGCGGATAAACAAAGTTATGTAAATGTGCAAGGTGGTGGAAGTCTGACCATGACTTATTCGCCCGAAGGAGTGGTGAACATGCTAGGCAAATATACGGTTAACGAAGGCGAGATGAAGTACACCCTGCCTATCATTCCGCTCAAGACGTTCGACCTGCAGAAAGGCAGTTACATCGAATTCACAGGTAAGCCTGGTAACCCTACTATGAACATCACAGCGACTGAACAGACAAAAGCGAGTGTGAGCAATCTTGACGGATCGAGCCGTTCCGTATTGTTCAACGTGGGACTGAGAGTATTCAATACGCTGGAGGACATGGGACTGGAGTTCACCATCGATGCGCCTGAAGACCTCACCATCCAAAACGAACTGGCTGGTATGACCACCGAAGAGAAGAACAAACTGGCTGTCGCCCTGTTGGCTACCGGTATGTACCTGTCGACCTCTAACGAGAGCGGATTCAGCACTACGAACGCCTTGAACAATTTCCTACAGAACGAAATCAACAACATAGCAGGTAAGGCCGTCAGCAGTGCGGTCGATGTGGACATGAAGGTGGGTATGGAACAGACCAAACGCGATGACGGAACCACACGAACCGACTACTCTTTCAAGTTCTCCAAACGATTCTTCAGCGACCGTCTCAATGTAGTCATCGGAGGACGCATCAATGCCGACGGAAACAACAACCGCAGAGAATCGGGTGCCTATATCGACGATATCTCGCTCGAATGGCGACTCGATATGGGCGGAACACAATACATCCGCCTCTTCCACGACAAAAACTACGACAACCTCGTGGAAGGCGAACTTACGGAGAATGGCGCAGGTATCGTGTTACGTAAGAAACTCGACAGCCTAAGCGACCTGTTTATCTGGAAAAAGAAAAAGAAGAATGAGGAAACTGAATAAATACATCATCGGCCTGTGCATACTGGTCCTCTTCACAGCTTGCTCCACCACGAGTGGATTGCAAGAGGATGAGGTGCTGTACACCGGTATTAAGAAGATACGTGTAGAAGACAAGAAGAACACGTATGACGAGAGTGTGGCTCTGACAGAAGTCGAGGCTGCATTGGCATATGCGCCCAACAGCTCTTTCATGGGTAGCTCTTCAAAACGGTTCCCCATTTCCATCGGTCTGTGGATCTACAATAAATACGTCAACAACCACAAAAGCGGATTCTCCAAATGGCTGTTCAACAACTTCAGCACCACACCTGTCACCATGACAATGGTGAACCCAGAAACACGTGTGAAGGTTGCAACGAACACCCTTCAGAACTATGGTTACTTCCAAGGAAAGGTTTCGTACGACATCGTGCCACAGAAGAATCCCAAGAAAGCAAAAATCAACTACAACATCAAACTAGGCAAACCTTATACCCTCGATACCATCATGTATGAGTTCCCAGCCCAGCAGGACAGCATTGTGCAGGCTACTGCCGACAACTCTTACCTCAAGGATGAAGGCCAGTTCAGCGTGGTAGATCTCCAATTGGAAAAAGAGCGTTTGACCAACGAATTCCGCAATCAGGGCTATTACTTCTACCGACCTGATTACATCAAATACATCGCCGACTCAATCATGGAGCCTCAAAAGGTTCAGCTATTGGTTGCACAAGACTACGACACCCCAGAACGAGCACAGCATAAATGGTATATAGGAAATATCAGCACTTACATCCGCACCCGTCAAAGAAGCAAGGACGGTTACGGAATGGAATTCAATGACTCCACCGACCTGCGAGGGCTGAAGATTGTTTGGACAGGCAACAAGAACCCCATCAGTCCACGTGTCATATTCCGTAACTTCCGCTTCTGGCGACGTCAGGAGTTCAGCCAGAACAAACTAGAAGAAACACTGGCAAACCTCAGCAATATGCAGGTATTCTCACGTTTGCAATTCACTTGTACCCCTCGCGATACAACTCAGACTTGTGACACCCTTGACGTGCGGCTCGATGTAACGATGGACCAATCCATCGAGGCCGAATTCGACTTCAACATCACGCAAAAAAGCAATTCACAGATCGGGCCAAATGCAACCATCCTGCTCTCCAAGCGTAATGCCTTTGGACATGGCGAGACCTTCGCCTTGAAATTGAAAGGTTCATACGAATGGCTGACAAAGGGAGCACAAATGATGACAGGTCAAGACCAAATCGACTCATACGAAGCAGGTGCAGGAGTCTCCATCACCTATCCGTGGCTTGCATTCCCTGGGCTGAGCAAGAAAAGATTCCGCTACCCTACCTCGACATCGTTTAAGTTCGACTTCGACCACCTCAACCGCTCAGGCTACTACCGCCTGCTCTCGTTCAATGCCGAGGCCACCTATGCATTCCAGACATCCAAGTCGTTAACCCATCGTGTCACACCCATCTCACTCACCTACGACCGTCTTGAGCATACGACAGCGAAATTCGACTCTATCGCGATTCAAAACCGCGCCTTGCTCGTCAGTCTGGAGGATCAGTTCATCCCAGCTATGCAGTACGTCCTCACCTACAATAACAACTGGGACACACATCGACGATTCACCACATGGATGGAACTATCCTTCAAGGAGTCGTCGAACATCATCGGTGGAGTATCGTCCTTAATGGGGTGGAAAAAATTCAATGAGAAAGAGAAGAGGATGTTCAGTACCCCCTACTCACAGTTCCTCAAACTGTCGCTCGACCTTCGCAACAAATACAAACTGACCGATAAGAGTCTGCTAACCACTCGACTCTATGCAGGTGTGATGTGGAGCTACGGCAACAGCAGTTATGCACCCTACAGCGAAATGTTCTATGTCGGTGGAGCAAACGACATCCGTGCTTTTGCTGCCCGAGCCATCGGACCAGGCAGCTACCACGATGCCCAAGGGCGCAGCACCTATCTTGATCAATCAGGCGACATGAAACTCGAGGCCAATATCGAATACCGATTCCATCTCGTCAGCAATCTCCAAGGAGCTTTGTTCCTTGACGCAGGAAACGTTTGGATACTATCAGAAGACGATTGGCATAAAGGTGGCAAATTGTGGGATGGGGGCTTCTTCAAGCGTATCGCACTGGGTACAGGATTCGGATTCCGCTACGACCTCGAATTCCTTGTCCTTCGACTCGACCTCGGAATCGGCCTCCACGCTCCGTACGAAACGGGCAAGAACAGTTATTTTAATATACCGAAATTCAAAGACAGCCTGGGCTTACACTTCGCCGTCGGCTATCCATTCTAATAACGTTACAACGTCATAACGAAAAAACAATAAGATGGCAAAAGAAAGAATCACATATGTCTGCAACTCATGTGGCTACGACTCTCCCAAGTGGATTGGTCGCTGTCCCTCATGTGGCGAGTGGAACACCTTCGTCGAGCAGAAACTTGGGAAGAAAACTGCCTCCTCTCAACTCCCATCTTTCAACGCTCAACACTCTAGCCCTCTCGTACTAAGTAAGATAGAGACTGGCGAAGACCCACGTATTAACTTGCATGACAACGAACTCAATCGGGTTCTTGGCGGAGGTCTCGTTCCTGGTTCCCTCACTCTTCTAGGTGGCGAGCCAGGTATCGGCAAATCTACCCTGATTCTCCAAACCGTCCTGCGTTTGAAAGACATGAAGGTGCTCTATGTGAGCGGAGAAGAGAGTGCCCGTCAACTGAAGATGCGTGCCGACCGTCTCACATCTGACCTTGTTCCCCCAGAAGGTGGGGTAGGAGTTCAAGTTGTATGCGAAGTAATGATTGAGCGTGTATTTGAACACATCAAAGTTGTAGAGCCCGATCTCATCGTCATCGACTCCATACAGACCATGGCAACAGAAGATGTGGAAAGCAGTCCAGGTAGCATCAGTCAGATACGCGAATGTGCTGCTCTGTTGCTTAAATTTGCCAAAGAATCCGGTACACCAGTCATTATCATCGGACATATCAATAAAGAGGGAAGTATAGCCGGACCAAAGATACTGGAACACATGGTCGATACCGTCCTCCAGTTCGAAGGCGACCAGCATTACATGTACCGCATTGTGCGAGCCATCAAAAACCGTTTCGGAAGCACAGCAGAATTAGGCATCTACGAGATGAGACAGAACGGATTGCGCGAAGTGACGAATCCTTCTGAACTACTGCTCAGCGACATCAAGAACAGCGAAGAACTTAGCGGAGTAGCTATTGCATCTGCGATAGAAGGTGTCCGTCCATTGCTCATCGAGACACAGGCGCTCGTTAGTACAGCTGCTTATGGCACCCCTCAGCGTTCTGCAACCGGATTTGACCTGCGACGGCTCAACATGCTGTTGGCTGTACTTGAGAAACGTGTAGGATTCAAATTGGGACAAAAGGACGTGTACCTGAATATCGCAGGAGGCATCCGAGTCACCGATCCAGCTATCGACCTTAGCGTCATTGCCGCCGTCCTTTCAAGTAATGTCGACACAGGCATCGACCGCGATGTATGCATGGCTGGCGAGGTAGGTCTCAGTGGGGAGATCCGTCCTGTGAGCCGCATCATGCAACGCATCGCTGAAGCCGAGAAATTGGGATTCAGTAAGATACTTATTCCAAGTGCCAATCTCAGTACACTTGAGCACACCCACTTCAAGATCGAAGTGAAGGGTGTCCGACGCGTTGAGGAAGCACTTCGTGAACTATTCGGTTGATGGCTCTGGCGATTGATGACTACCCGTTCTTTTCTGTCATATATTTCCAGTAACGGCGTGGCATATCGTTAAGTTGTTTCTTTGGTTTGATGCGTTCTTTAATACAAACAGCCTTGAAATAAGTGCGCCACAGGTCTTGGAACAACAGATCGTTCTCGCTAAGCGCTTCAGCATCAAGTTTGCCGTTCTCTAAATTGAAGGGAACGGCAGTTTCGTCCTCAAACGTTACGTTTATGACGGTTTTCCCGTCATAATAATACCCATAATGCCTCTTGGCATCATAGATAAGCCAAGGCTGGTCGTTGAAGCGATCCTGAAAATGGCTGATAATGAGGGGCAACACGTTGTGGTCGGGCGAGACAACAGCAAGATAAGTACTATCCTTCGCCTTTTGGAATCGGATGAATTGTTTCATGCGCAACTGCTCATGGAGCACACGACGACAACTGTTGCGCACTTCCAGCACGTCAGGGTCTGAGGCATTGCGTTCTAAGTCCTTTTCTTTCTGCCGAAAAACCTTGCAGATAAAATTGAAGAGTGGAGTATTGAGCATGCGTTCCTCTGAGAGCCAGCTGATAGTAATCATCCGAAGACCATCTTTTGAGAGGTTCTTCTCAAGCCCTTTCCAGACACGCTCGGCCTTCCCACTATCCGACACAACCCTATGAAGTTCATCTGCGAACAGCGGCAGTTGCTCTCCTTCAGTCAATAGCATCTTTGGTTGTTGATGGAGGGAAAAACTGTCGAACACGGCTGTCAGCAATCCGTCGAGTGTATTATCGAATATGTATATCTGCATCGTACAAAAGCGAATTATTCACCTTTCTCATCTTGAAAGTCAAGCATCAGTTGCTGTTCTGTAGCAGCCTGCTTCTGCTGGGCTTTAGACAGCAATAAAGGGCGCAGACGTTCCGGACGCAACTCATTGATACCGATAATCGGTTGTGAGAAATTAGAGGTCAGTTCACCACAGGTAATAAAATACTTGGCTTTCTTCATCACCACACCCATCTTCGTCAAGTGATAGGATGTGATGCGGTTGAAACGACGTGAGTTGACGATGAGCACGGCACTCTTCACACCAATTCCGGGCACACGGAGAA
>CADBSN010000079.1 GCA_902797255.1 uncultured Bacteroidales bacterium
ACCTTCGATGCTTTGATGAAGTTGTCGAATGAATTGACGGAGGAAGAAAAACGTTATGTTCGAGAAGGTTTTGCGAACGATGAACAATTGTCGATGTATGATATCCTGATTAAGGATGATCTAAGCAAGGATGACATCAAGAAGATAAAGAAGGTTGCTGTGGAACTGCTTGACAAAATCAAGCAACTGTTGGAAGGTATGGATCATCCGTTCGATAAGCGTGAAACAAACGCAATTATCATTACTACCATACGTGATGTATTATGGCAAGATTTACCGCAGAGTTATCCAGATGAAAGCGTTAACTACTATCGAGACAAAGTGTATAACTTCGTAAGTACCAGATATGGTGGTGTTGCCTAAGTAAGAACGATTGATTTTGCAGTCAGATTGATATCGAATTATTAACCCTACATATTTTACCAAAAAGATAATTATATGATATTATTAGAAAGTTTAAGAATTGGCGAATCCTGTTCATTACATTCCTTTGCATCCTTTACCGGATTAAAGATTGACGAGATGCATCTTGCCGTTGAGGTAAGTATGCGTAATATTGATAAATACAAGGTTCTGGAGAATATTGACCAGATGATTGAGGAGGCGAAAAATGAACCTTATGGTAAAATGTACTCTCTCTCAGGAAAACAAATTGATATGGATGAGGCAGAACTGAAGTTAGAGGATTTGCGTCGTTGGTTTATTACAGAGTATTGTTATGACATCATGGAGAACTGTAATAAGGTGATAGAATTGCAACGTGCTCTTGCAGAGAAAGAGAAGGAGATAAAACAACATAAGGATGAGTTGACAAATAAGCAGTCGGAGTGGGAAAAGGAGAAGGAGAAAATAGCTGCTGATATGGAAGCGATGAATAAGAAAGATGAATGGTCGAGTCGTGTGACGTATGAGAATGTTGTGGATCAGATTGCTTCGCTTGAAGATGCTTCAAAACGTGATGATGCCCGTAGAGTGTTCGAGCCTCTGCTGAAGAAGAATCAGGTGGCTCAACTTCGTAGGGACATAAAGCAAAAAGTGAAAGAAATGAATGAAGATGGTGGAGATACCAACATAACGATTGGGAAGGTTGAGGGTGACTTTAATGTGAATAAAACAGTAAAGCAAATTGACAATTAAGTATGGACGAAAAGACAATTCACATAGACACCATCAATGGCGATTTCTGTCTGAACAAGTTTGTATACAATGCAGACTCTCGTGCTGCGGATGATGCAGAGGTGGAGGTGGTCAGCACCCAACCCAACGAAGGGGCAGAGGTAAAGCCGCAGCCACGTAATGAGGAGCGTTTTCATTTCGTTCATCCAGAACTAGACGATGAAGAAGCATGGCGTATTCATGATGCAGTGAAACGATTGGTGGAGCATCATAAAGTGGTAGATATTTGTATGTTTCTAAAAGAATTGAAGAATAAGGGTAAAATTCTCCTTCCTCAAAGTTCCAGTACAGCATACACAGAACTGGTACGTATGGGGATGCCAAGTGGTGAAGGTTTCAGCGAAAAGCATTTCTCAAATAGCTATTTGAAATAACCTGATAAATTATAAGAGAAAGAAGCGTCAGAACATTGGTTCTGGTGCTTTTTTTTGTGCCTTGTTGGGAGCAATCAGGTGACATTACGGGAAAGTACGGGATATGAAGGGAGAGTACGGGAAGGGCACTCTGTAGGCCATTGTACCCCACTTTTTTCATTGTATCTTTGCACCGCGAAAGGTTGAAAAGACCTAAGCCACGTAAAGGAATGGTCCTTGCGTGAACATTATTAATTTATATCACATGAATGATTTACAAATTTTCAAGCATGAGTTGTTCGGCGAGATCCGGACAATGACAAACGAGAAGTGTGAGGTCTTCTTCGTAGGTAAGGACGTAGCAACGGCATTGGGCTACAAGAACCCATCAAACGCACTGCAAACACACGTCGATTCTGAGGACAAAACCTCATACCTGATTCAGGTATCAGGTTCTAACTACAAGGCAAACACAGTGTTCATCAACGAAAGCGGTCTCTACTCCCTCATCCTTTCCTCGAAGCTGGAACAGGCGAAAGCGTTCAAGCGATGGGTGACGAACGAGGTGCTGCCGCAGATTGCACGCACGGGTGGGTATATTCCTACAAGAAACATGCGTACGGGCGAGAAGCTGACGGACGGCGAGGTGGTGGAGGTGGCCAACCGGATTATGCAGCGAACCATCAGCCGACACAACCTCCCTGCTGACGACTGCGTGACCACATCGGAGATTGCCAAGACGCTGGGAATGACGACGAAAGACCTGAACTTGCATCTGGTGGCTATCGGAGTGCAGTTCTGGAACGGCTCGCGCTACAAGATGAAAGGGGACTATGAACAGTTGGGCTATGCCTGCGAACGACTGTTCCACTACTATGCACTGGACGGAGAGAAGAAGGAGCGGACGTATATGGTGTGGACACCTACGGGAGTTGAATTCATTCACAAATTGTTTAACAACTAATCAAATTAAATCAATGATTACAAAAGGATTCATTAAAGAGGTTGGGCAGACGAGATACTGGACCAACAAAGACTGCGAAACTCGCCAAAGCGTTAAGCTGACATTGGCAATTCCTTACATGTCGAAAGACGGACAGGAATACAACGATGAACTGATTGGAGAGATGACGCTACCGAATACTGAATTCCTGGCTGGACTGACGAAGGCTTGTGAGGCTCAGGAGAAGTGTGAGTTCCACTTGGGTTTCAGCCTGAGTGAATGGAACGGCAGGAAGATTCAGAACATCAGGGTGTTCAATTTGACGAAACTGATGATGTAACATAATTTATTAATCGGGCGAAGGTGTGGGTGAAGGAAGTCATCGATGTGAAAAAACTCTGGCCAGAGAATTATTCCGACACAGCCCTTCAACCACAAATTCGCAAGATTATGAAAAAGAATAATAAAAAACAAAGTACAATGACAATCGATGGGATGATGACCATCGCTAAGACAAAAGAAGGATTGCACATAGCAGACTTCATAAGCAATGAGTGTGTGGAAATGGAAGGGTTTACAGGCAAGTGTAAGGTTCAGATGATGCGTGACGGTAACGTGTACATCACCGAACTGCCGAAGAGGATTAAGAACTATCCGATATTCCGCGAGGACAACAGTTCGCTGTCGAGGGGTGTGAACAGGAGGTACTATTTCATATTCTCAATGCCTGACGAACTGCTTGAACTGATACCTGATGAGCTGGTGCGCCAGGCAAATGTGATAGCAGAGAAAATACGTACAACACTGCTTGATGACGAGGAGGACGAGATATGATTTATAGAATCTGTTACAAGGGCAAGCGCAAGTTTGCCCTTCCTATAAAGAACCGCGAGGAACTGATGG
>CADBSN010000080.1 GCA_902797255.1 uncultured Bacteroidales bacterium
GTCAATGGTCTGCAAACCGCATCATGGGACTGGAAGGAAATCTATCATGGCAATCTGAAGGCAGGTCAGCACACACTCTATATCGGAGGACGTGAAGATGGGGCTTGTCTCGACAAACTCTGCATCACCACCAATTCAGAAGCTCCATCGGGTATGGGCGGCACCACTCCACCGACCTCCATCACCCAACCATCTGTCAATCATCCTTCAGCAGATTCGATTGACATCTATACCCTCAGTGGCATGCGACTGAAAGCCCAGCCGACTACAGGTACATACATCGAAGTGCGGCAAACGGACGATGGCACCATCCACTCACGCAAGGTTGTGGTAAAGCCCTGAACGGCTAATATAAACTAGGATGCCCCTAACTATTTCTTACAAAGAATCACCACTCGACGGTTGTTGGCAAGGGTGGTAGCGAAGATGTAGTTGTCGCCTCCGTCGGCCAGACGGAAGCGCTTGCGAAGATCGGCCACTGTGGCAGGGAAGTTTCGAACAGAGATATTCGCCTGACCCAGTTGGCTGATTTGTTTTGTGGTCTGCTTATTGAGAGGCAGCACGTCTTCGACCCGGAACTGACGACCAGGAAAATCGGGTATCCGCTCCATCGAGGTATAGAGATGACTGTTGGGGTGCAGCTTCTGTAGGTGAAAATGTTGGGGCAAGGACTTGAAGGGGCAGGCTTTCATCAGCGAGGCATTAGGCTCGTACAGATAATCGCTCACATCCTGAGTGTAGGAACATGGGGCTGCCTGTTCGTCCTCACGTGTGAAACAGAACCGCTGGATTCCCTCTCGTGTGATATCAGCACACACTATCTGCGGGCTTTTTTCGTTTTCGTGTTTGTTCAGCAATACCAAAATCTCCTTACACTCTCCCTGCACACTCACGACATGCAGCTGATACACGCCTTTCATTTGTTGCAAGGCCGTAGGAATATCAAGCATGGGCGAGAGTTTTATCATCACCTTATCGGCTTTATCGAGCAACAACTGATTCAATTGGCTCACATCGGGTGTGCAATCACTAATCGCTACCGTCTTTCGTCCACTTGCGTCACGTCGGGCAGGATCAATCATGATTAGGTTCTGATGAGGCAATCGCTCCAACACCTCCTCACAATCAGCTTGGATTACTTCGAAATCGGTTACACCCAGCAAAGGGAAATTATGCTGCGCCAGTTGACAAAGGTCTTCTCGTTGCTCCACATACGTCAGGTGTTCAAACTGACGGGCAATCGTCACAGCATCTACCCCGAAACCACCCGTCAGGTCTGTCATCGAATGAAACTTCTCGTTGGAACTGCTTGAACTACTTGAACCGCTTGAACCGCTTGAACCATTCTGGTTTTCGTTGGTTACTGAGCCTGTCGAAGTATCGTTACCCCCCACCAACGACGCCTTATATTCTGCCGTCAGTTGCGACGAACATTGTTCCAAAGGCAAATGGTTAGGATACAGGATTCCTTCAGTCTGCGCCCATAAAGGCAGCTTTTTCTCAGCAATCTGCCAACCACGAATCTGCACGAGAGCCCGCGCCACATCCACATCCGGATAATTGGATGCATGCAACGCCAATTCGTTCACATCATCGTGTAAGTGTTCCTTTATCCAATCCATTTTAAGTGAAAAGTGAAAAATTGTCAAGAGTCAAGAGCCAAGGGCCAAGGGCCTCTAGCCCCTAGACCCTGGACCCTAGACTTCGCAAGTCATTTTATCGGCTTCCTGCCTTCGGCCTTGATTTGTGCGCGTGTCTTGAGGTTGAAGTGCCACCACTCGGTCTTCAGCACCTTGAATCCTCCAGCAGCCATCACTTCACGAAGGAGCTTGCGATTATCGACTGCAGCCTGGGTGATGATGCCCTTACGTACCATCTCGTCCTCAAACTCAGGATGAGCTGCACGACCCATATAGTCGATCTTGGTTCCCATTGGGATACTGTCACCCCGTTCGTCACAGATGGTGATATCGACCGCAAAGCCGTAGTTGTGCAGCCCTCCCCCATTGGCGGGATTGCTGACATAGATATTCTTCGAAGTACCTTTGACCACATCCCACATCTTCTGCTGTACAGACATAGGACGAGCCGCATCGTAGATGATAAGACTCAGTTCGGGTCGCAACTGCTTGAGTCGTTGCTGACATCTCTTCAATGCCTGAGCCGCATCGGGATGCAGGTAAGCATCCTTCAAATCAGTATAGAGCACACGGCCTGTGAAGTTGTCAGGACGGGTATACATCAAACTGACACGTATCGTAGGGTCTACATCCTTGATATTCACATACCCTTGTTCCTTCATCGATTGTGCGCTACAACTCAACGAGGCAAACAGAAGGGAAATGATGATTGCTAATTGTTTCATTTTTACATTTTTCACTTTTAACTCTTTCAACTGACTATAAACTTTAAACTATAAAATTTAAACTTTACAAAGTCTCTCTCTCCTCACCGGATAATTCCCTCGCATCTCCTCAAAGCGGTCAGGATGCAACTTCAGCTGTCGAGAGTCATCCAACAAGGTTTCGACAGACAGACAAGGAGCATCTGGCAAGTCAATCTGTGGTTTGAAATCCACACCCATGAACTGTGCTACAGCCTCTAGCGACATACGAGTGGCATTCGCCTTTCCGTCAGCCGAATAGCCTGCAACGTGGGGTGTGCCTATCACCACTTGCTCCAATAGTTCTCGATTGAGGTCGGGTTCTCCTTCCCAAGTATCGATGACAGCATCTGCAATCAGCCCCTCGTTCAAAGCCCACAAGAGTGCTTCATTATCGACCACACCTCCTCGCGAAGCATTGATGATAAGCGGTCGGTGGAGCAGATGACGGAAGAACTGCTCATCTGCCATGTGATAAGTAGCCCATGGGCCCTCTTTCGTTAAGGGAGTATGAAACGTGATGATGTCGGCTTCCGCCTGTATGGTTGGGAGGTCGAGATATTTACCATCTAACCATTTACCATTTACCATTGAACATTGACAATTGAAATTTTTCTGCTCTGCTTCTTTTGGAGGGTCACACCTCAGCACCTTCATGCCGCATGCTTCAAGGTCGGCAGCGACAAGCGAACCTACATGTCCTACACCCACAACACCAATCGTATAGGATGGTTTTAGAAATCCTGTAGCCTCCAAGGCATGATGGACATACTGACAAACAGAGTTGGCATTACACCCAGGGCAGTTGGTCCATTGGATGCCATGTGCCTCACAATAAGCGGTATCAATATGGTCGTATCCGATTGTGGCTGTCACTATCAATCGTACAGAGGTGCCCTCAAGTAGCGCTTGGTCGCAACGGGTACGAGTCCGGACAATCAACACATCGGCATCTTGCACATCAGATTTGCTGATGGCACTTCCTGGCAGGTAGGCCACCTCGTTGGCCAATCGTTCTATCTGTCCACGTATATAGGGAATCTTATCGTCTACAATAACTTTCATAGACATGATAGGTTATATAGTAGAAAGCAGCAGCAAAAAACAATCCTGAGATGGAGTCGATAAGGTAATGAGCCTTGATATAGACCGTACTGCAACACAGTATCACATAGAACGGCATCAGAATCCAGAACAGCCACTTATTGCCTGTACGCCAAGCTAAAAGCATACTCACGGTACTCATACCCACATGACTGCTAGGATAAGCGGCAGCAGGACGTTCTCCGATTTCCTGAGCACCAACAACCAACTGACCGAACACTCCCTTCACTTCAGGTACAATCATCTCAAAATGGTCTTTGAAATAATCTCCCACAGCAGGAAAACTATCACCCCATCCTGCATCACCATAGAGATTGTCGAGCGCACAGAAATAGAACTGAGGACCAGCTACCGGCACGAAATCGTAAAAGATATAGAAGAGGTAGAACGATCCGAGAAATATAAAGACGGCTTGATCGTATTCTCTCGTCCTGCAAAGCAGATAGAATAGGATGACCGAGAACATCAGATAATAATAGGAGTAGTAACCCATGTTGAACAGCTCGCTCCAGAATGCTGAGTCAAACAGTTGGTCGAACTCCAATGCAGGCTGACAGCCGAACAGCATCTGGTCACAGGCTGCAAACACATGATCTTGATAGGGAAAAAGCGAGCAGAAATAATGAATGTCGGGATACCACCAGATGAGCAGAGCGAACAAAGGGAACGAACGCCAGGCAAGACCTAGTTTATAAGGCATGAACCGATAAGTGAAATGTGTTACAGCCATGATGAGTAACGCAATACCTCGGAGTCCCAGCATCCCCAACGGATTGTCGAGACGCGTCCAGAATATCGCAATCATCACCGTAGTTAGGACGATATAGACGAGTGTTGTCAGTTCAGCACTGACTAAATCCAGTTTTCTTTTTTGTACCATGCAATTGTTTCTTTCACTCCTCGCGGCAATTGCCACTGGGGATGATATCCTAAAACTTCAATCATCGGACGGATGTCACATCGCCAATCACGCTGAGCCATCATCTTGTATTTATCACGGTTTAAGGTGCTAGGCTTGCCTGTCATCTTTCCAAACTCCTCGCTGACGATGGAAATGACTTTCAACACCCATAACGGGGCTTTGATATGCAGCACATGCCGGATGTCCAACTCCTGCTGAATCAACTCAGCAAAACGTTCGCTGGGATAGTCCCCACCATCTGTCACATTGAAAATGCCACTTGTAACACCTTTCTCTATAGCCGCAAAGATAGCACCTGTGAGGTCTTTCACATAAACGAAGGTAAGTATCTGTGGCTGGAAACCTACTGAGAAATCCACATGTTGCTTGATGGACTTTGCCATCATGAAATAATCCTTCTCACGAGGACCATAGACACCCGTAGGACGGAAGATGACGAGCCCTTCGCCGATTGTCTGCTGCAACCAAGCTTCGGTTTTCAGTTTGCTCTCACCGTAAATCGAACCATAAGTGGCACTGAGACTGCTAAGATAGATGAACTGACGGGGCATCATGTCTGCCGCCATCAGCGCCTCTACCAGATTACGGGTACATTGGTAGTTGTGGAAATCAAAATCCTCTGCTTTCAAGCATTTGGTTGCTCCTGCCGCATGAATCACGACATCGAACCGCACACCACAGTCAATGAGTTGTTGCTGCAGGGCAGACGGATTCGTCAAATTGAGTTCCACAAACTGCAATCCCTCATACTTCAACCATCGTTTGCTCGAGGTGGCACGTAAGGCCGCCCAAGTGGAGAACCCTCGCTGAAGCGATTCCTCACAAAGAAAACTGCCGATAAAACCACTGGCACCCGTTATCAATACTCGTTTTTGTTCCACAGCTTAAATTTTGTGCAAAATTACAAAAAAACATCGAAAGACGCGGTGAAGTGGGCACAAAAAAGCTTTAAAACACAAATTCTTTCAAAGTCACATCGGGTTCTTTGATTTTCAGCCTATAGGTCTTACCTTTTTCAAACTGAGGTAACGAAAGGATGCTATTGCTGCTTAGCATACTGAATGGGATGACAAACGAGAACAACTCCTTACCCTTTTCATCCACACACAGCAACGTCTTTCCTTCCGGACAAGGCAGTCCGTTGAGTGATACGGTCAGTTGAGTATCCGCAGACTCTTTCGGCATAGGAGCCGCACCCGTCATCGAACCACCCATACCGAACACGGTTCCATCCGTCAGCGTCATCTGACTGAAATCGCTGTCGAACGGTTCCTCTGGAGGTCCCACCTGTGAACAAGCAGTCACTTTACCGCCCATGATGATGAGCGCCTCTCTACTGTTCGAGTTTGTATCGATGGCATCGTTACTGATGCTCCACACAAACACATCACCACCATTGAATGTAATTGTTCCGTTCGAACTGATACCGTCATCCATCGCTTTCACATATACAGTTCCACCATTGATGGTCACACCTCGCTTGGCTTCCATTCCTTCAGCTCCAGCTGATGCGGTCTTCAGTTTCACATCACCGCCATTGATGGTAATCGTGCCCATAGCCTTGATTGCTTTCGCACTTCCGTTAAATTTCCGCTTGGCAAATCCCATACCACGTTCCTCATAATCGTTACCAAACAACAGTTGACGAACGGAATCGCTGATTTGGACATCGTTTCCACGGCCAAAGCCGCCAAAACCGCCGAAGCCACCGAAGTCAGGCATACCACCTTCACCGAAATCAGGCATTCCGCCTTCACCAAAGCCGCCAAAGCCACCAAATCCTCCGAAGCTGATGCTATCTGGCA
>CADBSN010000081.1 GCA_902797255.1 uncultured Bacteroidales bacterium
TAGTAGGACGATACTGCAAATCACACACCACTTCCATACCAGCCACATTCTTATCTTTCATCGCATTTGCCAGTTCAGGCAATGTGATTACTTTACGGCTCTGAGGCTTGATGTTCAGTTTCTCTATATCGAGTTTTCCATACCCGAGACTGATGGCACTCTCTGCATTATGAGCAACAATAAAATAGTATAGCGTGACATTCTTGATAGGCTCGAAGAAGTTCTCGTTGTAGATTTCGATCTTTCCGCTCTTGGCATTCACGAGCTTCGTCCAGATGTTCTGGTAGTAGTACTGCACCTCATAGCCATGTGGATTAGGTTCACGGTCAGGATTGATGACACCATTACAGTTGAAGTTGTTATCGCTTGCAGGATAGCGTCCATAGTCACCACCATAAGTCCAAATCTGACGACCCGTCACCTTGCTCTTGCCACGAAGACCCTGATCGATGAAGTCCCAGATGTAACCACCCTGATAAGCAGGATACTTGCGCACGAGGTCCCAGTACTCCTTGAATCCACCGATCGAATTACCCATCGCATGAGCATACTCACACTGAATCAATGGGCGTGGGTTCTCACCCTGTGAATACCGTTCACAGCCATTATAGTCGTAGTACATCGGGCAGTAGATGTCTGTCTTGACATTCTGTCCAGCCTGCTCATACTGGCAAGGACGAGATGGGTCGTATGCCTTCACCCAGTCGTATGCATCCTCGAAGTTCTTACCATAGCCAGCCTCATTACCCAGTGACCAAACGATGATAGCAGGGTGGTTCTTATAAGCCATGAGGTGATGCTTCTGGCGTTCAACATGCGCATCGTGATAGTCCTCACGTTTAGCAAGGGTACCCTCACCATAACCCATTCCGTGGCTCTCGATATTGGTTTCAGAGGTCATATAGATACCATATTCGTCACAGAGGTCGTACCAACGAGGGTCATCAGGATAGTGGCATGTACGCACGGCATTCACGTTCAGCTGCTTCATCGCCTTGATGTCCTGTACCATACGCTCATAGCTTACCACATAACCACCGTCTGGGTCAAGTTCATGACGGTCTACACCTTTTATATATATAGGCTGTCCGTTGACCAGCAGCTGACGGTTCTTGATTTCCACCTTGCGGAATCCCACACGTTGTGGTATCACCTCAATCACCTCACCCTTCGCATCGATCAGACGGACGAGAAGCATATAGAGATAAGGATTCTCTGCACTCCATTTATTGATATCGATGAGGTTGATATGATCCGTCTTCTGGTCTGCAGGGAATGAGAAGTGAGCGATGCTTCCCTTCTCGTCGTACAACTGATAATCCACCTTTGTTCCAGCACCGTTCTCCACATCCACATCCAGCGTCAGCACACCATGTCGGTAGCCAGGCTGGAGATCAGCATGCACGAAGAGGTCGCGAATATGAGCCTGTGGACGTGCATAGATATAGCATTCACGAGCCAAACCGCAAAGGCGCCAGAAGTCCTGGTCCTCCAAGTACGAACCATCACACCAGCGCATGATCTGCAAAGCGATGAGGTTCTGACGACCAGGTTGAACGAACGATGTGATGTCGAACTCAGCGGCCACCTTTGAATCCTCGCTGTAACCTACGTACTTTCCGTTCACATACACCATGATGTTGCTTGTGGCTGAACCAATGTGCATATACACTTTCTGGCCCTGCCAGTCAGCAGGAATCATGAACTGACGACGATACGAGCCCACATGGTTCGCAAGATCCTGCACATAAGGCGGATTGGTACGCCAATCGTTACGCCAAGCATAATGGTTGTTCACATAGATGGGATCGCCATAGCCGTTCAGTTCCCACATACCAGGAACAGGCATTGTGCCCCATTTTGAGTCATCGTAATCGACAGCATAGAAGCCGGCAGGACGCTCATTGGCGTTCCTCACCCATTTGAACTTCCATGTTCCTTCCATTGTAAGGAACCGTTTCGACTGTTCCTTCTTTCTCGCCTGCGCCAAAGCGTCGCTCTCATAGGCAAAGAAGTCTGCCACATTATCCAGACGGTTGTCTGCATTCACTCGAGGATTGTTCCAAGGATTTTCAGGTTGTGCCTGAATCATGATTGACACCATAAAAGCACCAATCGCATACATCAGTTTGTTCATATATCGTTTTATTAAAGTTTATAGTTTAAAGTTTATAGTTTATAGTCAGTTTAAGAAGTTGAAAGTGAAAAGTGAAGAGTGAAAAGTGAAAAATTAAAAGTGAAGGGTCAAGGGGCTGATTTTTTGCAGAAATAGATGAGTTCGCTCTTGGAGCATATCTCTCCCCCACCATTGATGATTTCTGCATCGATGAAGGCCACATTACGCATCATGTGGTTCACACGGGCACGGATGGTCAGTTCCTGTTCGCGAGTAGAGATCGGTTTCAGATACTGTATGTTCATCTTCGATGTCACACCCGTCACCTTCAGTTTCGAGGTGACTACCCATCCAGCCACTTCGTCCATCAGCAATGCCTGCACACCACCATGCAGGGTATCGATCCATCCCTGATGGAACTGTGTAGGGTTCCATTTCGACACCACATCATCACCATCCTCGTAGAACGACAGGTGGAAGCCCAACGGGTTCCCAGGACAGCATCCGATGCAGTTGTATCCCTCTTTGTCTAACCAAGGGTTTTTAATCAGCTTCATACAACATTTTACTATTTCGGGACAAAGATACAAAAAAGATTTGAGATATAAGTAATGAGTTGCTAGAAAAATGCATTTCCTTTCCGAATAGGAATCAATAGAGGCCTGTATTTTTCGATTTTAGATAATTTGAAATAAAAAAAGGCTCACCAAAAATTCCTATGTTTGTCAAAAAAAATCAAGGAGCATGGCGTAATATAACGACCACGGATCACACAGATTTACACAGATATTTCGAAAAAAACTTTAAAAACACTTTTCCTGCTGTTGGGACTATCGTCCTTGATGTTGAGCCTACATGCTTTCTTGTAAGCGAGCTTCCAGACAAGCCTGAATCCCCACCATCTATCCTACGGAAGCAACAGCGGCAAAAGCAAAAACACGAAAAACAACCAAATCTAGTTGAGAGTTGAGAGGTATTGAACATTAATTATCGTTAATTGAACCATTAATTTCTCTTTTAATCCCGAAAATATCCGAAAAACGAAGAACGAAGGACGAAAAAGAGGATGGTCTTAGTAAAAAAACAATACTGAACCCCCTTCATCACTTTCATCATCAGTTTTGACACGACGTAGATGTGCAGAACCTTGGTCAATAGCGGTTGAATCATAATATGCAGGCCACACTAAGTCCGAACAGTCAAAATTATCATCATCGATTTTGTAAAGTTCGCCCATCACATTGTCCCATGGTTCTCCATAAATACCAATCAAATATTGTACGACTGGCTTCATCTCAGGAGCTTCTGGTTGAACAGAAGTCAATAATGATATGTGCAGTCTTGGTCCTCCAATATTAATCCCCCACCCGACTTCACCAATTTTTAAAACACTATCACAATATGAGAGCATCGAATCATTCTCAGCTATAGCTGCAATTTGCTCATACACAGAATCATTATCGACAATCAATCTACCTAGAAACGGTATTGTGTCTTGTGAAATACTCTCAGCCACTTTCTGACTTTGATTACAAGACAGGAGGAAAGATGTTCCTATTAACGCAAGAACAATTCCCACAAATGTTTTATTGTATTTCATCATACTATCTTCATTATTCTATTGAATTAATCAGACTTGCCCACTCTATTTACATCTTATAAACTTCCCTCAGAAACAGGGTCTTTCAACTCCTGTAAAGATTTTGACGATCTATCTTTATTCTCGCATCCCATCAAGCAGATGGCTGTCAGCAGTGATAATATAACTTAATCCTTTCTTCATAATGTTCATTTAAATGTAAGTAATTAATTTGTTATTATATAAGACATTCTCACATTTGGCCAGCTATCAATTACGATTATTTAAATATTGTACATATGATAAACGCAATAACTAGAAGAACAATTAAAAAAATACAACCATCAGCTTCATTGATTGCGCTTGAAATAGTATCTTTACGCTTTTGCTTCTCGTTTCGCGTATCAACATGATTAATTTTGCATTTCCATTCGTACTCTTTTCTTTTATCTTTATAAATTCCTTCTCTATATGCAATACGCATATCAAATTTATCCATAATTTTGAAAGCCTCCCAAACATTGTTTTCTAAACCGGTATTGTAATATGTATCAGGATTAGCGTATTGATGCTTGTATTTCCAATTATAAATAAGATTATAGGCTTGGTCAATATCAAAAATGGCCACTTTAATTACATATGTTGAGATTTCCAAATAAGAAAAGTCTTCACTTCCATTTTTTTCTTTTATCTTGAGCAAAACTCTTCTCTGTATTTTCAAAAACTCAACTAAGCCAAACAGTCCAAATGCACAATCTTTAGATAGTAATATTTTACAATCTTCTTTAATTTTCTCAAAATCCGATAAGGTTGTCTTTGGTACTGTTATACGATCTTCCTGTTCAAAGAAAAAATTAGCTCGTTCTATATATTTCTTTTTTTCATCCAAACCAAATCGCAGCCAAACGCTTTTATTTTTTGGTTTATATGAATCATA
>CADBSN010000082.1 GCA_902797255.1 uncultured Bacteroidales bacterium
GTATCTTTGCAAACGATAATTAAAGCCTTACGCCTATGAAGCAACTTTTTTCCATATTGTGTTTGATACTTCTTCCTCTTTCGATGCAGGGACAGGAAACCTTTCATGGTGTGTGTGGTCTGTATGGTGATAATGTCCTGTGGGACTTGAAGGGAGATACGCTCTTCATCAGCGGAAGGGGTGATATGGCTAACTATGAGTGGCAAAAGGACCCATTATCGGCTCCTTGGACGGCATACTCGAAACAGATTAAGTATGTGGTCATCAGAGATTCGGTTACCTCAGTTGGTAATTATGCCTTTCAGTATTGCACTTCGCTCAACTCTGTTACCTTCTCAAGTAGTCTGAAGACAATTGGCGAAGGAGCTTTTTATGAATGTACCAGCTTGGAGTCCGTCGTGATTCCTGATAGTGTTTCTATTGGCGGAAGTGCTTTCTTCAGATGTTTTTCTTTACGATCAGTCAAGCTCCCTGAACATTTGTCTGCATTGGGAAGACAAGCCTTCTCTCTATGCGAGAGTTTGGATTCTATCCGTATTCCGAATACCATCACATCCATAGATGGCGTGTTTGTCGGCTGCTCATCCCTGCGTTATGTGGAGATTCCGAATAGTGTGAAAGCCTTGGAATCGTATGCTTTCAAGGATTGTTCCTCCTTGCATTCCATTCATATTCCTGATGGTGTAAAAACTTTGGGATCGGATGTATTCAACGGCTGCACAGCCTTGGATTCCATCGTGATTCCCAACAGCGTTACAAGTATGGGTAATAAGGCTTTTCAGGATTGTACGAACCTGAAATCTGTCAAGTTGTCAAATCAACTCACAGCACTCTCCGCTTCTGTATTCCAGAACTGCACCAGCCTGACCTCCATTGAGATTCCTGAAGGAGTGACATCTATCGGGCAATATGCATTCATGGAGTGTCAGCAACTTGCTACCATCATCATCCCCAAAAGTGTGACAGACATCTATTGGCAGGCTTTCTATAATTGTATGGGGATAGAGGATTTCTTCTGCTATCCTACCACGGTGCCTCAAGTTAATGAAAACATTTTCGACAATTACATGTTCTGGCCTCTTCAAGCGACACTTCATGTGCCGAAGTCGCTCATGAACATATACTATGTCACAAAACCGTGGACCACATTCGAGCGAATTGTGGCACTTCCTGATGCAATAGATGAGGGAAATAACTCGACGGTCTATTATACTTTCAACGAGGACGGAACAACGGTCTCTGTGACCAGCGGTCAGGGGAAGTATGAGGCGAGTGTCATCGTTCCCAACCGCATCATGTCGAACGGCAAATATTACAATGTGACCTCTGTCGAGAACTTCGCTTTCTTCAACTGCAGGAAGCTGACTTCCGTCTCCCTGCACAACTCGATCAGTTATCTGGGGCGCTTTGCGTTTGCCGACTGCTCAGATTTGGAAAAGGTCAAACTCCCAAGCAGTATCACAGCCATTGAAGATTACACGTTCTCAAACTGCACCAGCCTGTCAGAGATCGACATCCCAAGCAACGTGACTTCCATCGGTGAGGGTGCCTTTGTCGGTTGCAACAACCTGCAATCCATCTCACTTCCCTCCAAGACCACCTTTATCGGTATGCGTGCCTTTGCCGACTGCTCGTCATTAGGTGCGGTTGATTTGCCAAAACAATTATCTGTGATTGACGATAACGCGTTCGAGAACTGTCAGTCACTCACCTCTGTGACCATTCCCAGCAGCGTGACCTTCGTTGGTAGCAATGCCTTCAAAGATTGTAAGGAACTCAAAGTGGTTGTCTTCGACGGTTGCGCAGGCGAAATCGGCCAGGATGCCTTCATGGGCTGTACGGGATTGAAGGAAGTCTACTCCTATTCCGACGTGCCTCCAGCAGCTGATGAATATGCCTTCGAGGGCAGCAATTACGATGCGACCTTGCATGTAGCAGCTGCTTCATTGGAAGCATATCAGTCGACAGCTCCTTGGTGCTACTTCAAGCATATCGTTTCACACGAAGAGGCTGCCTATCAGGGGATTGTCTTTCAATATGTTTACAACCACGCAGACCAAACAGCCACATTGGTAAAAGTCACAGTCCCGGATAACATACACGAAGGCAAACTGGTCATACCTGCAGAACTCCAAGTAGAAGGAAACATCTATAAGGTGACAGCTATCAACCAGTGGGCATTAAGAACTCTCTATAAAGGAAACATCACTTCGATTGAACTGCCCAGCACCCTTCGCGTATTAGGGAGCAATACCATCCACATTTCACCTCAACTGAAAACCATTAGGATTATGGGCGATATTGAGAAAATCGACTATTATGCGTTTTGGGCATATCTCTCGAATTTGGACGGACCTATCGATGATTGTTTCCTGAATGATTTCTATTGCTATGCATCGTTCGTCCCGGAACTGAGCCCATTAGCTTTAAGTGCAGGCACGGAGGGATTGTCGCGAATCAAATCGGATGATGATATCGCAGAGGTGCAACTATATGATATAACATATTACCTGCCACGCTATTTTACCTTCAGATGGAATGATTACGAAGGAAATAACTATCAGGCAACAAAATACCAATACTACCTGATAGAACATGCAACCCTGCATGTACGTGCAGAACTCGTGGAGAGCTACAAGCAGACCTTCCCTTGGAACATGTTCGGCAATATCGTGGCGCTCACAGAGGAAGACTATGCAGAAGGAATAGAAGAAATAATTCATAATTCACAATGCATAATGCATAATAAGACAATATTCAACCTTAATGGTCAACGAATGAAGCAGATGCAGAAAGGGTTGAACATTGTGGATGGGAAGAAGCTGTGGGTAAGGTAACGTCGAAAGTCAAGAGGCGAGAGTCAAGGATCAAGAGAAGAATGATTAAGGGGTTATGAGATATAAGGTATAGGTTTAATATGCAGAAATCTTAACAAAAAAGGAGATAAAAGGTTAAGTTTTTGTATAGAAAATAGTTAAGTGGAACAATTTTTTGTATCTTTGCCGCAGAATAAGAATTGGAATCAAATGACTATGCATACATTGAAACATCTATTATGGCCACTGCTGATTATCATGCCCATACAGGCCTATTCAAAGGTCATTGCCTTTGGCACTTGGGGACGTAATAGCAACAACGTAACCTGGGTGTTGGATGATGATACGCTGTTCTTCCGGGGATATGGCAGCATGCAGACTTTTGATCATCAATACGCAAATGACACCAGACCTTGGAAGA
>CADBSN010000083.1 GCA_902797255.1 uncultured Bacteroidales bacterium
GACGGCAAAAAAGGAGGCGACGGATTCAGCCAGCGACTCACACGTGCATACGTTGATGGCACCATTCTCCTCGACTTCAAATACAGAATGCAAGTACAGATCAACAACAACTCATTCCACATGAAAGACTACTTCGTTGAGTGGGCACACTGGAAAGAGTTTGCTGTGAAGATCGGACAATACAAGCGTGCCTTCCTCTTCGAAAACCCCTTTAACCCATGGGATGTGGGAGCAGGCGACTACTCACAAATTGTGAAAAAACTCGCTGGAATGGGCGACTACTGCGGAGAGGCAGCAGCTACAGGTGGACGCGATCAGGGTCTGCAATTTCAGGGCGACCTCTTCCCAGATAAGCACGACGGACACAACTATCTGCACTATCAGCTGCAGATGATGAACGGACAAGGCATCAACACCAGCGACGCAAACGGCAAGCGCGACTTTCTTGGAACCCTCCAGGTACAACCTATCAAGGGACTCTTCATCGGACTCTTCGGATGGACTGGCAGCTACACACAGGGTGGTGTGACTGTCGACCGCAACCGTTGGGCTGCATCCGTGAAGTTCGATAAGAAAGGATGGACAGCACGAGCAGAATACGCACACTCACAAGGACACAAGATTTCCGAATACAATACTGCAACCAACACATTCTCAGGAACCGGACGAGCAGACGGATGGTATGCAACCGTAGGCGTTCCATGCACAGATTGGCTGAAAGTCTATGCCAAGTACGATGCCTATCGTGACCAAGGCAACTGGGAAAGCACCCGTACAGTCTATTCCGTCATTCCGAACTTCCAGATTCACAAAAACCTCATGCTTCAAGTGCAGTACAACCATGTGCACGACCGTATGGCAGCAGACCACAACTACAACGAAATATGGGGAGAAATCTACGTACGATTCTAATCATTCTAATCATCAACGAAATACAACAATAAAAGCCAAGCTCTCGAGCCTGGCTTTTTGTTTGCTACTGATATTGATATCAGAATGAAATGACGAGTGAACCTCCAAGGATGAATGTGTGACGGTTTTTCTTGATGTGGTGAGTCTCGACAAGGGTACTCAGTTCTTCTGCGGAGAATAACTCGCGTAACGGAACATTAGTATCACCACCCGCGCCCATATTGATTGCATCGAACACAAACATTGCGGGGTTGTAAGTCATCGTATAGGTTTTCCGTGTGTAGTCGTAGTCCAGGAACAAACGCCATGCATAGTTCTCCTTGTAAGCATAGGTCAGCGAAATGCCAGTACCGAACTTCATGGTATTGTTTCCTCCCAATGTGAAGTAATCCCATTCGGATGTGTACTTGCCTGGTAAAGGACTGGTCTTGGTGAGTATCTTATCATCCTCAACTCCACCGATGAGATCTGCGACATCGAGAAATCGCTTACCACCAGAGACTGTTGCATTGAGGTCGACCTCCTGCATGATGCTGCGTCCCAAAAGTAGTTTCGAACCGATGGCGAAACGCTTGGAAAGTGGCAGATTGAAATATACGCCAAGGTCGGCTGCGAACTCGGTCAGGTGGTCGCTCTTGATGACAAAATTGGCATCCGTGATGAGTGACTGACTATAGTCTGGGGCATCTCCATCGATAAATCTTTGGAAATCCGCATCACTTGAATAATTATCTCCATACAAACCCTCAATCAGGTCGTTCCATGCATAGGATTCAATACCGTCCCAACCCTTGATAGGCGAACTGTTGACACGCAGACGTCCACCCAATCCAAGGTACTTGTTGAAGAAGTATGCTCCTTCGACTCCCACAGCTGTTGAAGCGCCAAACCTGATATTGAGCACATTATCACCATCGAAATCGGTAAGTCCAAATCTTGACATGTCGAAATCTAAGTTCTTCGAACCGAAGCCGATACCCATAGAAACGGAGAAGAACGATGGGTTATCGATGATGCTTTTATCGCTACTGATGTCGCCCCTCAAGAGACCACGATGCTTGAAGATAAGATCGCTGAACGCATAGGCCAACTCGCCTGACATGATACCGATACCTGCACCCGACAGCACATCAGACACCCAGTGGCGGTTGTTGAGCACGCGCATCACACCGGTAGCGGTTGCAACTCCATAGCCAGCTACTGAGTACCAAGGTGAGCGTGTCAGTCCGTATTCCTTATGAAGGATGGTAGCACCCACGAAGGCTGTTGCAGTATGACCTGAAGGCCATGAGTTGGCAGTACTTCCGTCTGGTCGCATTTCTTTGGCCGTATATTTGATTCCGTTCACAAATCCTGCCATCAATCCGTAGGACATCGCTGTGCTTGCAAGGAAACGTCCCCAATCGGAACGACCTTCCACACCTGCCAACTTCAATCCGACTGTCATAGCCGGACCAAAGAACTGGGTATAGTCGTCTATGCCTGTCTTGAAATCGGTGAGCAGGGTGTGTTTATTGTCCTTTGTATTCTGTCGGAACGACTTTTTCTCTCCCTTGACAATGATACCTGCCACAAATAGCGGCACGCCAGCAAAAGTGAGGTCGTTCATGAACTTATAGGGTTTCACATCGGGATTGGTACGCATCCAGGTGAACGTAAATGGTTTCGCATCAACACTCTTCATGCTTGTCAGTTCCAAAGCCTCGCTCTTCAGAATAGGAGCTTCTTGATCAGCCATATAACGGGCTTTTGCACCAAACACCACTCGTGGTTCCAAATGAGGTTCCGTGATAGTCAAGTCGCGACTCGACAGCACGATATCGTCTGCCCTTGCTGACAGGCAAATGCCGCTAAGCGTAAGAATAGCGACACACATCTGTAACACAGTTCGTTTCATAGCTCGTAGATTATTCTTTTTAATTAATAAACAGCAACTCACGATATTTAGGAAGTGGCCACAGGTCGTTATCAACCACCTCTTCCA
>CADBSN010000084.1 GCA_902797255.1 uncultured Bacteroidales bacterium
ACCAAGTGCGGAAGGTCGAACTGCATATCCCAAGTCACAGTGAGGTGAACTTTGTGGAGGATATGATTATCACACAAGATTTTGCTGAGTTGCCGACTGGTGAACGGGTTGTCGTTAACAATGACATGTTGGTGGAACTGAAACTGATGTCATTTCTAAAAGAGCTACAAGTCCAAAGAGTCATACGACACTCAAATTTCTCTTTTGAGGAAATACCGGATAATGTATTAAGACAGATAAAGGGTTCTGTTTATATCGATCCAGATGCAGGGATGAAAGACGAGGCCTATTGGAAAGAATACCGTGAAGTGGAACTGACACATAGTGAGAAACAAATAGGCTCGTTTATTGACCGTTTGCAGAAAGTGCCAGGCTTTAAATATGTCATCTTCGGATTTAAGGCACTCGTAGAGAATTTTGTGGAGACCAGTGATTCATTACATACAAACTATGTTGATATAGGTCCTGTCAATACAGTTATTACGAGCAACCATTATGATAAATGGCGTTTCCGTGCCTCTGCACTTACGAATGCAAATCTGAATCCACATCTTTTCTTGAGTGGTTATGTGGCATATGGTACGCGTACACACAATATATATGGTAAGGCTCAAGTGACCTATTCTTTCAACAAAAAGGCCTATTTGCCACGTGAGTTTCCAATGAATAACCTGTCAATCACCTATCTGAATGATGTGGTTAGCCCGTTTGATAAGTTTATCTCAACCGATAAGGATAATATGTTCATGGCTTTCAAGGCAGGTAACGTCGATCAGTTCAATCATACGAGTGAACTCAATGTGTCTTATGATCGTGAATATTTGAGCGGACTCAGCTATCACTTGTCTTTCACACATGCTAGAAACAAACCTGTTGATGCACTTTTCTATCAGCCGCTTGATAATGTGGGTACACCAGTTAATGACCCTACAAAATGGAAACACAGCCTGACCACAGCTGAGGCAAAGGTGACACTCTCCTATGAGCCAGGCGCAGCTTATGTGAACACAAAGCAACGTCGACTGAAGGTAAACAAGGATGCTCCTATTATGACCTTGAGTCATACGATGGGATTTGACAATCTGTTTGGTGGAGAGTATACATACAATGTGACAGAGGGTACCCTGTTTAAACGGTTCTGGATGCCCAATAGTTTCGGTAAAATGGACTTAACGATAAAGGGTGGAATTCAATGGGACAAAGTTCCTTTCCCATTGTTGATTCATCCTGCTGCTAACCAATCCTATGTGTTGGGACCCTATACGTTCTCGTTGATTGGCAACTTAGAGTTCCTCAACGACCGTTATCTTTCTTTGATGTATGAGTGGGATTTGAACGGCAAATTATTTAATCGCATCCCATTACTCAAGAAACTTAAATGGAGGGAAATGATTGGTGTTAATGTGCTGTGGGGAACCTTGACTGACAAGAACAACCCATTAAAGACAGACGATATCAGTGGATTGTTCTATTTCCCGGGACATTTTCAAGCAGATGGTTCATATGAGTGTAATACGGTTGTGATGGATTCAAAGAAACCTTATGTTGAATTACGATTTGGTATTCATAACATCTTTAAGTTCGTCCATATCGAGTATGTCCGTCGTATCTCTTATTTGCATAATCCAAACATTCATAAATGGGGAATCAGAGGAAAACTTACAATCACGTTTTAATATAATCAAAAGAAATAGATGAAGAGTTTTAGATTTTATATACTTATTTGGCTGTTGTTGAGTCTTCTCCCACAAACGGTGGGAGCTCAGGAGACGTTCAACCGTAAAAAGTCAATCAAAGAGGTTAAAGCACAACTGAAAGCAGAGCGCTATCAGCAAGCTGAGGACTTGTTGGGAAAGGTAATGACTGACAAGAATATGGAAGCGATGAATGATGCTGAGTTCCATTATTTACGTTTGCAGACCTTACAAGGATTGGCTGCTGCCGAGAACCGCAATATGTTTTTGAATACTCGTCCAGATACAGCGAAGTATTTTACTTACATCTATCGTATCTATGAGTTTAGTTTCTCGTGCGATAGTCTGGATCGATTGCCTGATGAGAAAGGAAGGGTTCGTCCGTCCTATACCTCACACATCGTCAATTTATTGTCGGCCTATCGCAACAACATCAAAAGTGCAGGAAAGTATTATTATAAGAAAAACAAGTTCGACGATGCCTATCGTTTCTTCGATCTCTATCTGACAACGTTACATCATCCGTTGATTACTGCAGCAAAAGATTATAAGGTAGATGAGGATACGCTCTCTCTTGCCAATCTCGCAGTCTTTTCCGCTTACAATGCATCAAAGTTCAAGAATGTTATAAAGTATCTTCCGGTAGCCATGAAAGACAGTACAGATTATGCGCTCCTCTGTCAGATTGGTAGTAAGTCATGTATGGAATTAGTAGATACACTGGGGGCTGTCGGTTATCTACATGAGGGTTGGAAGGCTGATGCAACACAGGAGTTCTTTTATATCAACTTGATAGACTACCACGTAGAACGTCATGAGTATGTGGATGCTATCAATATTATTGACAAACAGTTAGGTGTTGAACCGCAGAAACGACTCCTATGGTTCCTGAAAGGGAAGTGTGAACAGTGTATCGATAGTGTGGATTTGGCTGTCGAAAGTTATAAGAAGGCAGTTGAGATTCAGCCGGATGATGCTTTGTCGTATAGCAGTTTGGGTGGAATCTTTATTGATAAAGCTCGAAAGGTTTACGATATCAATAATAACAAACCGGGAACACAGGCATATACAAAGGCCAAGAATGCACAGAATGAAATCTACCGGCAAGCAAAGGAATTCTTAGAGAACGCAAGAAAATGTGCTCCCCATGATCCGTCGTTATGGCACGAAGGTCTGATGGAAGCCTATTATAAACTGAATTTAGGTAAGGAATTGCAAGAGCTTGAGAAGATGACTCCTATTGCGGCAGGTGTTCAGTCGGCTGAAGGAGCAAAAAAGTAAGTGAATGAAAAGAGGAATAATCAATAATCTGTATGTCGTGGGCTTGCTTTGGTTGTTAGCTTGCCTAACTCCACTCAAGGCTCAGCTAAGGCCTACGACTCCCTCTGACTCGATAGAGGTGTCGTTGCTTACCTGTACACCTGGTCCAGTCGTTTATTCCATGTATGGTCATTCGGCAATTCGTGTTCATAATTTCACTACCAATTTGGATCTTGTATTTAATTATGGAGTATTCGACTATAATGAAAACAATTTCGTCTTTAAGTTTGTGAAGGGTGAAACGGATTATATATTAAGTGCAGAATACGCACATGGATTCTTTGAACGCTATGCGGAAGAGAAAGCTGGCATTCTCGAACAGGTACTGAATCTGACTTCGGAGGAATGCAATATCATCAACGTTCTCTTGATGGAAAACCTGCAACCGGCCAACTGTACATATCGCTATAACTGGTTGTACGATAATTGCACGACTCGTGCACGTGATATGATTGAGAGGGCCATACAAGGGGAGGTGAAGTATTTGTCAGCTGATCCGCAACTGACGGCACGTTCAATCCTGCATCAGTTCAATAAAGTGGATCGTTGGACAGAGTTTGGTGAGAATCTGATTCTTGGATATGAGCTTGACAGACCGTTGACAAAGCGTCAACAGATGTTCATCCCATCTATCTATGCGGCAGATGTCGATAGTGCTATCATTGTTCGTAATGACGGTAGGAGCATCCCACTTGTCAGAGAAACCCGATATCCCCTCAAGCAAACATTGGTCATCAATCCTTCACCTGTGGATGGGCCGATGTTGGTGTGTGTATTCCTGTTTGTCATCATGGCAATAGTAGGGTTCTTTGAGATTCGCCGTGTGAAGACCTTCAAGTGGGTTGATGTCACATTGTCAGTTCTTGTGGGATTAGCAGGATTGCTGGTTTCATTTCTGTACTTTTTCTCCGAACATGCAGGCGTAAATACCAACATCTTGATAATTCTCTTTAATCCGCTGGCATTTGCGTTCATACCTTTCCTGATTCGTCGCCGCACTCAGCTGTTGAGTTATGCTATATTGGCAGAGTTTGTTCTGTTTGTGATTGCATATATTGCCGTTCGACAGTGCATTGACCTTGCAATTTTGCCCTTGGCATTAACTTTGTTGTTAAGAGTTGTCGTAAATATTTCGGTAAATCATAAAAAATCACTATCTTTGCAAACCAAAACAAGAAACCATTCAAAGAAATCATAGAAATAAGATATATGGGATTTAATGACATCATGACCAAACTCTTTGGCAACAAGGCGCAAAGAGATATCAAGGCAATTCGTCCGTTCGTGGAGAAGATCAATAAGATCTATCCGGAGATGGCAGCCCTTTCGAACGACGAGTTGCGTGCTAAGACACAAGAGTTGAAACAGGAGATACAGGATTCTGCCGCTGATCTCCGTAAGGAAATCGACGAAATCAAGGCGCAGATTGAGCAGACGGAGATTCAGGACCGTGCGCCGCTTTTCGAGAAGGTCGATAAGTTGGAGGCTCAGATTCTGGAGGTGTACGACCATAAGCTGGACGAGATTATGCCTACCGTCTATGCCATCGTGAAGGACACGTGTCGCCGCTTCCGCGAGGCCAAGACCATTGAGGATTTGGCGCTGAC
>CADBSN010000085.1 GCA_902797255.1 uncultured Bacteroidales bacterium
ACCCGTTCACCTTTGCGCGAACCAACGTCATAGGTACCCTCTCGCTCCTTCAGGCTGCCAAACTCTATTGGGAGAGTCTGCCCGAGAAATACGAAGGCAAGCGATTCTATCACATCTCAACTGATGAAGTATATGGAGCACTCGAGATGACACATCCCGAAGGCATCAAACCACCATTTACAACAACAGCCTCAAGTGGTGAGCATCATATGGCCTATGGAGAAGATTTCTTCTACGAGACGACCAAGTACAATCCTCACTCACCTTATAGTGCCAGCAAAGCATCGAGCGACCATTTCGTACGCGCCTTCCACGACACCTACGGCATGCCTACGATTGTCACAAACTGCTCAAATAACTACGGCCCCTATCAGTTCCCAGAAAAACTCATTCCACTGTTCATCAACAACATCCGTCACAAGAAACCCCTTCCTGTGTACGGAAAGGGTGAGAACGTACGCGACTGGCTGTTCGTAGAAGATCATGCACGTGCCATCGATGTCATCTTCCACAACGGAAAGATTGCAGAGACCTATAACATTGGAGGATTCAACGAATGGAAGAACATCGACATCATCAAGGTAGTCATCAAAACTGTAGACCGTTTACTGGGCCGTGCCGAAGGTGAGGACATGAACCTTATCACCTATGTTACCGACCGTCTCGGCCACGATGCACGTTACGCTATCGACTCTACGAAACTACAACGTGAGCTCGGATGGGAGCCATCGCTCCAGTTCGAAGAAGGCATCGAACGCACTGTCCGCTGGTACCTCGACAATCAAGACTGGATGGATAACGTAACTTCTGGTGATTATCAAAAGTACTACGAAGGGATGTACAATAATAAAGTTTAAAGTTGACAGTTTAATGTTTAAAGAATAAGGAGCGGTGCTCAAGTGCATCGCTCCTCTCTTTATTATTCTATGTCTTTACAGAGATTCCTTATTCCAACTCTATCGCATAACTGCCTGTACGGCCAGATGGATATTTACCCCAAATGAAGAGCGTCTTAGCTTCCGACTCACATGCAGACTTATAAACACGTTCGAGCTCATTCAGCGTAGTAATCTTCACGTTGTTTGCCAGCATGATGATGAAGTTGTTACCAACACCCATCTTGCGCAACGGACTGTCGTTATCGAGTTTCGTGATCTGTACGCCGTTCGACAAGTTGAGCGACTTCTTTTGATCATCCGTAATCTCCTTAAACTCAGCACCGAGAGCTGACAGGTTCTGGGCCTTCACCACTTTTGTATTACCCTGTCCGTTCTTCAGCGTCACATCAATGGACTTCTGTTTCTTGTCGCGAATGATACCTACACTTACCTTATCACCAGGGCTGTATCGAGTGATGATTTCCTGCAGTTCCGACATCTTCGATACCTTCTTGTCATTTACTGACACGATGACATCCCCTTCTTTGATACCTGCCTCCTTGGCAGCACCGTTTTCAATCAGGTCAGCCACATACACACCATCGTTTGTGCCGAAGTCCTTGTTCCACTTCTCGTCCTGTGCCTTCTGGTTATCAATATATGCGCTGAGGTCACTTCCACTGATACCGATCAAGGCACGCTGAACAGCACCATACTCCTTAAGGTCAGTCACCACCTTCTTCATGATTGTCGTTGGGATAGCAAATCCATAACCCGTGAAGCTACCTGTCTGGCTATACAGAGCGGCGTTGATGCCGACCAGCTCGCCACGTGCGTTGACCAATGCGCCACCACTGTTACCAGCGTTAATAGCAGCATCCGTCTGGATGTACGACTCTATCTCGTTACCTGTACCTGATCGGCTACCCTCAGCAATCTTTCTTGCCTTAGCACTTACAATACCAGCTGTAACAGTCGACTTCAAGTTAAACGGATTTCCTACAGCCAGTACCCACTCACCTACTTTCAGTTCATCGCTATCACCAATCACCAGCGTTGGGAGATCCTTTCCGTCAATCTTGAGCAAAGCCAAGTCTGTATTGGCATCCAGACCTACGACCGTGGCCTTGAACTCGCGGTTGTCGTTCAGTGTGATTTCGATATCATCAGCACCCTCAACCACATGGTTGTTTGTCACAATATAACCATCATTAGAGATAATCACACCTGAGCCTGCACCCTGACGCTTAGGAGTCTGGATTTGACGGCGCTGAGTGCCACCGTTTCCACGTCCGAAGAACTGACTGAACATATCATCGAACGGATCGTAATACTCCTGGATACGAGTCGATCCATTCTGAGTCACCTTAATATATACGACAGCGGCACAGCCCTTCTCGGCAGCCTCAGTGAGGTCAATATACGAATGAGTCTTGGGCGTGTCATCCTTACTGGCAAGAGTCATAAACCCATCATCGTTACCATCTGACTTAACAATCTGAGCAGGATTCTCGTCCTCCATCAAACGATTGTGTACAAAAGAGAAAGTTACAGCCCCGGTCACACCAGAGACTAATGCCACAAGGGCAATTGTTCCATAAATTCTTTTCATTGTCTGTTTCATAATTATCTATATATTAAAATGTTAATAATCGGGCGGTTGTTTTATGTTAATTATCTGGGCTTTTAACTAATTCCTTACAAAATCGATGCCAAATTTAGCATTAAGTTTAAAACTGGCAAAATAATTCCGTAAAATTTTTCGTGGTTTTGAGAATGTTTAACACAACAAACACAATCATTAACAATTGAGCTAAACAAAAAAGGGATTTGGGTCAAAATCAGTACTGCCTTAGAAATCGTTGAATGGTATTTAAGATAAGTCGGCCATTAGTTGATTACTTGTTTGGCACCTTATACGATTTAAAGAGTTCAAAAAAATGAGAGTGATAGCCAATCACTCTCATTCTTGCATTTTCATTGAAAATGTCTATTCGACTCAAATTAATAATATGCCTTAGCCGCAAAAAACTTTGCGCACAAAAATCCGAAAGCACAGACAAATTTAAAATATCTGTGGAATAAAACATCAAGGAGTTTGGTTGTCCAAACCTCTGTAAAACTGTCAATTTATTCCGTGATAGGTTGCCTGTACATTTTTGTAACTCTCGATATCTCCAATATCATAGCGGCTGCCTGGCATCTCCATCGCATGAACAGGCACTTGTGTACACAGCCAAGCAAAATAGCTGCCTGGTGCATCTGTGCCACATCCGGCATCAATGCCTGCCTGAACCAAGCGTGCATCCTCGCGCGTGTAATAATAAAATGGAGGACAGCACCAGTGAGTCTCTGGTATGGGCGACTTCTCTGTCATCCTGACTACCCGATCGTCATTATCGATAGTCACTACCCCACTCTTCAAGAGTTTTTTCGGCTCTGGCTCATAATAACGTAGTATGCAACTAGTCTTTTTCTCTAATGCATAACGTACAAACTGCTGCAGACTAAAGTCAAGCACATTATCGCCAGCAATTACCAACATATCGTCGTCAATACCCAGTTGCTCAATCGCAAACTGTATATCTTTCACAGCTCCCAAGCGGGTCTCGTTGGTTGATGTTCCGTCATCCACAACGGTTATCTTCTGTGACTTGCTAGCGGCCCACTCCTTAAAATGCTTTGCGAACTTATGATTACTGATCACAACAAACTCATCGACGAGATGCGACCCGTCAATATCATTGACCAGCCAATCCAAGATGGTCTTATCACCAACTTTGAGCAAAGGCTTCGGGAAATTCTCTGTTAAGGGGTAAAGTCGTGTGGCATACCCCGCTGCCAAAATTAAACACTTCACGTTCTTATCTAACAATTAAATAATTACAATTTAACGATTTGCTCTCAACCCATTAAAGGGAGTTAGAGAACACCATAAAGTCCATCAGCTGAACGACAGATTTTAACCATATACTTTCCTTGGAGTTCAGGGAATGCTTTAAGATATTCAGCAGACACCTTTTGAACGATACTCTCTTCGAATGCAGGATCGATGAGTGACATACAGCAACCTTTGAATCCTGCCCCGCTGAATCGTCCTCCGTAGATGCCGTCAGTGTGGGTCATGATGTCGTAGAGGGTCTTGAGCTCAGGTGAACCGGTCTCCCAGTTATAGATAGACGAGTGTCCACTTTCGAAACTGAGTCGTCCGTATTCCTCAATGTCGCCTCGACGCCATGCCTCAGCGCCTCGTTCCACGCGGTCGAACTCGGTCATCCAATGTTCAGCACGTTTGCGCCAATTGTCTGGAAGCCGATCCTTGTATTGCTCATAAACCTCACGAGGGATGTCACGCATATTGGTCTCCTTGAACTTACCGTACTCCATTCCTGCATAAGCAGCAAGGGCATATGCTGCGCTACGCAGTTCATCAACTCGCATATTGAACTTACTTCCAGCAAGGGTTCGTTCAACTCCACTGAAGAAGATAGCAATCTTATAGGGCTTCATTGCAGGATTGGTAGGGATCAATTCATAGCTATCATCCTTGGTATCAAGATAGAGGAGATGATCTTTCTTGGAATACATCTCGCAACTCTGGTCGAGTTTACCGCTGCTGACTCCCACATACTCATTCTCTGCTTTCACGGACATCATGATGAGTTCGAGTGGCTCAGGATGGATATCGTTCACATGGCATAGAGCCTTCAGGAAGACAAGCACAACTGCTGCGGAAGAAGACAATCCACCAATAGGCAGGCTACCTTCAATAACGCCACTAAGCCCTTTGGACACAGGGTAGCGTTCAGCGAGTTGCAAGGTGGCACCTCGCAGATAGTCGGCCCAGTCGTTCTCCTTGGTCTTAGGAACTTCACGCACATGCCATTGAGCACGTTTGTTGAATTGGAGAGAAGAGAGTTCAACCACTCCGTTTTGTTTGGTACGATAAGCAATATGTATGCCTTTATCGATAGCGAGTCCTGTTATCTTTCCGAGATTATGATCGGAATGTGCACCTATAGGACAAATGCGATAAGGACAAAAGGCCAGATATTCAGCCTCTTTGTGGTATAGTTCAAAAAATTTTTCTTGACAAAGCAACGCCATAATATTCTATTAGATAATTATTGATTCTCACCATAATACTTCGCATACCACTCAGCGAATGCACGTAGTCCTGTACGGAGACTGGTACTTGGCTTATAGCCGAAGTCTTGCTCCAATGGAGTTGTATCAGCATAGGTGATAGGCACATCGCCTGGCTGCATGGGAACAAGCTGCTTGTGTGATTCGAAGTCGTAGTCTGCAGGTAACACCTTGGCGCGTATCAGCTCTTCTTGCAGGATGGTTACAAAGTCGAGCAAGTTCTCGGGCGAGTTGTTACCAATGTTGTACACCTTATATGGAGGCACAGGAAGTCCATCCTCCCCTACTGCTTTCTCGGGCGCATGCTGCATGATGCGTACTACCCCTTCAACAATATCATCGACAAAGGTGAAGTCGCGCTTGCAATTACCATAGTTGAAAATCTGGATAGTCTTCCCTGCACGCAGTTTGTCGGTAAATCCGAAATAGGCCATATCGGGACGTCCCGCAGGACCGTAT
>CADBSN010000086.1 GCA_902797255.1 uncultured Bacteroidales bacterium
AGCCGAACATAATGCCAAGCTCGCTTGAGCAATATTGAGGCGTAGCATTTTGCGCGAAGCGAAAGTTGAAAGTCAGTTGAAAGAGTTTAAAGTTCAAGAAGTTCCAAGAGTTCATGAGTAATAGATAACGGAGTAGGGAGATAATAGGGAGATATGATAAAGTATAACGATTTGAAACGGGTAAACGCCTCCTTCGGTGAAGATTTGAGGGCAGCTGTGAGTCGAGTGACCCAATCGGGCTGGTACCTCAAAGGCCATGAGGTGGAAAAGTTTGAGAAGGAATTTTCTGCTTATACGGGTGTGACCTATTGTGTCGGAGTGGGTAATGGTCTTGATGCCCTTACTGCTGTGCTGACCGCTTGGAAACTGATGTATGGTTGGAACGACGGTGATGAGGTTATCGTGCCGGATAATACGTTCATCGCAACTGCTCTAGCGGTATCGAGGACTGGATTGAAACCTGTACTCTGCGAGCCTCATTTAGAAGTGCCGACAATAGATGAAACCCAGATAGAACGACTGATTACTCCACTCACTCGTGCCATCATTCCTGTTCACCTCTACGGATTGATGTGTAATATGGATGCAATCAATAAGATTGCCCGTAAACACAAACTGAAAGTATTGGAAGATGCATGTCAGGCACATGGAGCTGTATATAATTCGAATTCAGAGCTGCAATTGTCGACCCTTTTTGGAAAACGTGCAGGCAACAACGGAAATGCAGCTGCTTTCAGTTTCTATCCGGCTAAGAACCTTGGATGTATGGGTGATGGAGGTGCTGTCACCACGAACGATAAAGAGTTGGCTACCTTGGTACGTTCGATTACGAACTATGGGCAGACCGAGAAATATGTACACGATTATATGGGATTCAACAGTCGCCTTGATGAACTGCAGGCAGCTGTACTCTCTGTAAAGCTGCAACGACTCGATAAGGACAACACTCGTCGGATAGAGCTGGCGCATTATTATTCTACTCATATCTGCCATCCTGCAGTCGAACTGTTACCTGACATTACCGACAACAGCCACGTTTATCATGTATATGCCATCAAGTGTAAGAATCCTAACTACCTGCGTCAATTGTTACTCGAAAACGGTATTGAGACCTTGATTCATTACCCGATACCGATTCATCGACAGAAAGCGTATATTGATGAAGCGTCTTTGCATCTTCCCGTATCTGACCATTGGGCTGATGATGAGCTGAGTTTGCCGCTTTATCCTCAGATGACTGATGAGGAGATTCAAAAGGTTGTGGATTGCATCAATCAGAATATCTTTTAAAAAGAGTCCATTAAGGATAAAGAAACCTCCTATAGTTCGCGGAAACTTTAGGAGGTATCTTTTTGCTTTATTTAGGAAAGCTTTTATTGCTTTAGTAACTCAGCATATCGACTGATATACTTGCCGAGGATGTCGAACTCGATATTTACTTTCGTGCCTACTTGGATAGCATGAAAGTTTGTGTTGTCGAATGTGTAAGGAATGATGTTCACTTGGAAAGTGTCGTTATCGGGATTGCAAACCGTGAGGCTTACACCATTTACCGTAACAGAACCCTTATCGACAGTGATGTAACCTCTGCGAGCCATTTCCTGATCAAACTGATAGCGGAACGTATAGGTCCAACTGCCTTGAGCATCCTCAACAGCCGTGCAGACAGCTGTCTGATCTACGTGACCCTGTACGATATGACCGTCCAATCGACCGTTCATCATCATGCTACGCTCTACATTCACCTCATCGCCTACCTTCAAGTCGCCCAGATTGCTTCGATCAAGCGTTTCCTTCATGGCTGTTACGACATAAGTACCATTTTCTATCTTGACAACTGTGAGGCACACCCCATTGTGAGCCACACTTTGGTCAATTTTCAATTCATCAACGAACGAACACTTCATCGTGAAGTGAACATTCTCTAGTTCGTGTTCGATTGCAACAACCGTTGCACATTCTTCTACAATTCCTGAAAACACCTTGTTATTTACTATTTAACGATTTACCATTTATTATTTGAATGCAAAATTAGCAAATAATTATGAAATTTAAGGTTATGTGAGCGCAAAAAAGCTTGTTTTTTATGCCGAATGTAAGCAATTTGGGCAAATTATCAAATGTCAAATATCAATTCTCGATTAATTTTACTATCTTTGCACTCGCTTTCAGATAATCGGGATGTAGCGCAGTTGGTAGCGCACTACGTTCGGGACGTAGGGGTCGGGCGTTCAAGTCGCCTCATCCCGACTACAGAAAGTCGGTTTTGCTGTGCAAAACAAATTCTTGTATTTTTATGACTCTCTTTAATTTGTGATACTATGACAAAAGAAGAAAGAGAACGTATCATTAAGTTGGTAAAGAGCGAAGTGGTGCCTGCGGTAGGATGTACAGAACCTATCGCTGTTGCGCTTTGTGTAGCTAAAGCAACAGAGATGTTAGGCTGTCTTCCCGAAACGATAGAGGTGTTACTGAGTGCCAATATTCTGAAGAATGCGATGGGAGTGGGCATCCCGAATACGGGGATGATAGGTCTGCCTATTGCAATTGCACTTGGTGCCATTTGTGGCAAGTCGAGCTATCAGTTGGAGGTATTGCAAGATGTTGATGCTGCGGCAGTAGAGCGTGGTAAGCAATATCTTGCAAACCATAAGGTTGACATTCGTTTGAAATCAGGAATTACAGATAAATTGTATATTGAGGTCGTAGTTTACGCTCACGATGGAACGACAGCACGAACTGTCATCAGTGGAAGTCATACGAATTTTGTGTTAGTAGAGAAAGATGGAGAGGTGTTGATGGAACAGCCGACGAAAGTTGATGTGGAGGATGGGTCTTCTGACGACAGTTGGCTCTCACTCCGTAAGGTTTATGACTTTGCGATGACTGCTCCATTGGAGGAGATTTCGTTCATCAACGAAGCTCAGCGTTTGAACGAGGCAGCTGCAGAAAAGTCGCTGCATGGCAACTACGGACATTTGTTGGGTAAGACGCTTACTCGTCCGTTAGGAAAAGGCATCATGGGCGATTCAATCTTTTCACATATCATCTCTACAACCGCTTGTGCGTGTGATGCCCGTATGGCTGGTGCGATGATTCCTGTGATGAGCAACTCGGGTAGCGGTAATCAGGGTATCTGTGCTACCTTGCCTGTGGTGACGTTCGCAAAAGAGAATCACAACACAGATGAGGAACTCACACGGGCTTTGATGCTGAGTCATCTGGCAGCTATCTATATGAAGCAGAGTCTAGGTAAGCTATCTGCCCTGTGTGGATGTGTGGTTGCGTCGACTGGTAGCAGTTGCGGTATCACCTATTTGATGGGTGGAGGCTATGACGAGGTGTGTGCTTCTGTGAAGAATATGATTGCGAACCTCAGCGGAATGATCTGCGATGGAGCCAAACCCAGTTGTACGCTGAAACTCGCAAGTGCTGTCTCTACAGCTGTACTGAGTGCGATGATGGCTATCAGCGGAGAGTGTGTGAGCAGTACGGAAGGTATTATCGATGACGACGTGGATCGTAGCATTCACAACCTCACGAAGATTGGTAAGGATGCCATGAACGAAACCGACCGCTGCGTGCTAGATATCATGACAAGCAAATAATATGTCTTTTTATTCATAACCCACTAACCTTTATCATCATGATCAGACTTAACAACAATATTGAGATTCCGCAGATGGGTGCCGGTACATGGACACTCAAGGGTGAGACGGCTCAGCGGAACGTGCGACTGGCATTAGAAGCTGGATTCCGCCATATCGACACAGCCCAAATGTACGAAAACGAAGCAGAAGTAGGACAAGGTATCGCAGACAGCAAAGTGCCACGTAGTGAAGTGTTTCTCACCACGAAAATCGTTCCCAACACCATGCGGCAGGGGGCTGAGGCTGTTCGTCAGTCTATCGATGAGAGCCTTAAGAAACTGAAGACCGACTACATAGACTTGTTGCTTATTCACTGGCCGGTGAAAGACCGCGTGAGAGAAACCTGGCAAGTGATGGAAGAATGCGTGCAGAGGGGTAAGGTACGCTCTATCGGCGTGAGCAACTTCAATCCACATCATCTGGATGACCTGCTGTCGTATGCCGAGATTCGTCCTGTCATCAATCAGATAGAGGTGCATCCGTTCATGTCTCAGGAAGAGAATATCGCCTACAACCATCGCTTAGGCATTCAAGTGGAAGGGTGGGGGCCGTTTGGACAAGGCGATATTGACGTCGTAGGTCATCCTCTTCTTCAGTCGTTAGCTGCGAAATACGGTAAGACTTCCTCACAGATTGTACTGCGATGGATCGTACAGCGAGGCTTGATTACCATCCCACGTTGTAAACCCAATCACTTCGCTGAGAATCTGGAGGTTATGCATTTCGCTTTGAGTGATGAAGATATGGCGGCTGTAAGTTCTTTGAACAGGAACATGCGTTCAAGCGAGGTGAACGACCCTGAATCGTTCCCGTGGTAACACTCATTCAGTTCTTCTGCAAATTAGTTGACAAGAAACGAAAACCAGCTTCTTGAACTTTGAACTTTGAACCTTGAACTTTGAACCTTGAACTTAATCGCATTTTTCACTTTTAACTTTCAATTTTCAATTTTCAACTTTCAACTTTGATCGGAGTTATCACTTCGTTCAACGAATGAATGCAGATGATTACATCTTCTGTCTATTGTCGGAGCGAAGAGCATAGCTCAAGCGGTAACTTCGAGGCCGTAAGGCCGCTAACTTCGTTAACTCCATTAACTTCGCTTGTTATCCTCCTCATAGAGGGGGTCTAGAGGGGTACTTCCAGATGGATATGTTCATCAGTTATGGGGTGCGTGAAGTCGATAGATTCGGCATGGAGCATTAAGCGTGAATCGTGAGGCGTGAGTTGTGAGGAGTGGACAGAAGGCGCATACAGCCGGTCGCCGACGATGGGACATCCCAGCCCTTCATCTGATGCTGCATGAACGCGCAACTGATGGGTGCGGCCAGTAAGCGGATAGAACGCAATGAGTGTTCGTCCGTTTTTTCGTTCCAACACTTCGTATGCTGTGATGGCCTCCTTCCCATATTCGTGATTCACCATCTGACGGGGACGATCCAAAGCATTAGGCGACAAAGGTAAGGAAATGGTACCTTTATCGTTTTTTACAATCCCATCCAGCAGGGCAATATAGCGTTTCCGTATTTCGTGCTTGAAGAACTGAGTCTGCAAAGCTTTGTGTATATCCTTATTCTTTGCGATAATCATGATGCCCGAGGTATCCATATCGAGTCGATGAACGATGAGGGGACCATTCACATCAGGATAGGTCTCTTGAATGATGGATTCCACACTTGGCGCATCTACGTTACCTCTGACTGCCAGCATTCCTGAAGGCTTAAAGACGGCCAGCAAGTAATCGTCGTTGTAGATGATTCGCATCTCTTTGGCTTTCTTACGCATCATGGGCACCAAGGGGTGTTCATCAACTTCAAGCCCTTGAAGCATGTGTTTCAATATCGGCTTACATTTTGATTGACAAGCAGGATAATATTCCCCCTCATAACGAATCTCTCCTTTGGGAGAAGCTCCTAACCAGAACTCAGCTATACAGACTGGGTGCAGATGGTGCTGATAGGCAAATTGAAGCAACTTGGGTGCACAACATTCTCCTGCTCCTGAGGGAGGAATGCGACAGGTCTCTTTGTCGAAGATTTCGCAAAGGTTCATCGACTGCCCGTGAGCGTTGAGGAAGTTGAACTGACGGAAGAGCCATAGCTGCAAGGCACGCGAACGATTGCTCTTTTCCTCTCCTTCAGGCATCTGACTGATGATAGCATCTTCCTGTTCGTAATAATCGCCCGACTGCTGCAGGTCGAAGACTGGTGGTACGAATCCAGGCTGAGTGTTGTTCCTGTCAAGCAAACCGGAAAAGGCCCAAAGAGCATGAAGGGCAGACCCCCTCTGTCCTGCGGACAGATAATCTTGGACTACCAATACGCCAAACATCTTGCCACGACTGATTTCCTCTTGCCATTCTTGTTTCCCACGCAGATAGGTCTTCAGTTCCTCACTTGCCTTGATGGAAAGAGGGTGGGGGGTATAGAGGAAGGGATAGGTGAAACGAGGGGGAAGGATGGTTCCCTCCCCCATGTCGAGCGGATGTAAGCAATCGTTCAACATTTAGTTCTTCTTGATTCTGATGACCGTGAAGCTATAGCTGTCGAGGGTACATGTGGTTGTGGTCTCGACCGCTTTCGTTGTTTCTGTAGGCATTACAGCTCCATCACCAGGTTTGCCTTTCATCATACTCCAAACGGCGTTCTTTGTGTCGTATCCGTCCAAGTTGCCGAAGTTGATGGTCATCGAAACATCAGATGGGAGCAGGTTCACCAGTTTCACGATGAGGTCGCCATTCGCTGCCTTCACTACCGATGAGTTCACGCGCAGCTTCACATCCTGATTACCTTTCACGTTGAGGGGTGCTGGGATGTATTCCACACCGTTGTTCACACCAAATGCTTTCTGAACATAATAGCCAGGAGTGGGGCGTGCACCTGTGTTATTAAAATAGATAAGGTCTGGGTTCCAGTTCGAATGTCCGTCCTTGCAGAAGAGTGGGGCGTATGACGACATCACCACCACATCCGCATTCCGTTCAAGGTTGGTCATATGGAGAGCCTCCACAAGTGCGTTCTCCCATTTGTTTCCTCGACTGGCCCATTCGCCCAGATATACTTTCGTGCCGTTACGGTCGTATTTATCGTAGAAATCCTGATTGTGGATATACCATCCAGGATCCACATAGTAGTGCTCGTCAACAATATCCACATTCTCCTTACGAGCCAGTTCCCATCCGAATTCATAGTCGCTTCCTTCGAAGAACGGACCTACGGTACCGACTACCTGAATGTCTGGATACTTGGCTTTGATGCCACGATTCAGGAAATTGAATCGTTCTGTAAACACATCCGAGATAAGGTCTTCGTTGCCAACTCCCAGATACTTCAGGTTGAAAGGTTTTGGATGACCTGCGTCGGCACGCATCTTGGCCCACTTCGAAGTCTTGGGGTCACCATTTGCCCATTCAATGAGGTTGAGCAGTTCTTGCAGGTATTCCTCCATCGTTGGTGGGTTGTCATACACCTTCACTTTGAAGTCCTCGCCAGCAAACGGAAGTCCACCTTGCTGACCATGACCATTACGAGCGGAGTTCTGGCAAGGAACACCTGCTGGCAATACTGGAAGTGGTTCTGCACCGATGTCTTCACAGAATTGGAAATACTCGTAGAATCCAAGTCCCATCGACTGGTGGTAGTTCCAGATGTTCGAAATCTGCTTACGTTCCCACAGCGGTCCTACAGTGTAGATCCAACGATACATGTTGTCGATACCCTGACCGTGACTCGCACATCCTCCAGGGAAGCGGATAAACTTAGGCTTCATGTCGGCAAGCAACTGAGCGAGATCCAGTCGAAGTCCATTCTGACGGTTCTTGAAGGTCTTCTGTGGGAAGAGGCTTACGAAATCAACTGCCACCTTACCCGTCTGTAAAGGTTCGATGGCTAGCTTTGCGTTATCGCAGTCAGCCTTTGCTGTCAGTACGGCTTTTAGGGGTTTCCATCCAGCAGAAGCAGATAAAGAGGTTTCTGCAAGCGTGGTTTGGCCGTCAATGAGACGCACACGCACTTTGCCTGCACCCTCCATCTTCTTGAGGAAGATAGTCAGGTTGTATTTGTCACCCTTACGAACCACGATGCCGTCGTTTCCGTCGTTCTGCAGCGAAGCACCAACCTTCGTGGTAGTCAGTACAGCATAGTGAGAGTTGTTCTTATGGATAGGATTGTCTGTTGCGATAGCCCATTCTGTCCCTTCACCTACCATGTTCCAGAACGACTGAGCGTTCCATTCTCCACGATCAAGGTTGTTGAATTCGAAGTCACGATTGCGAATCTGCTCAGCATACAGACCTCCGTCAGCTGCGTAACTGATATCCTCGAAGAAGATACCCATGAGGTTAGGGCTGATGGCCTTCTTGTCTGTATAGTTGAGCGACATACTGGCTTCAACAGTTTGTAGGTTGCGGAATCGGTTTCCGTCATCGTTCATGCGTTCCCCATACAGGCGGTTGCGTAGGGTAGTTGCGTCGCCTTTATTGATGAGGTTCTCAATCAATATCCAAGGAGCACGAGTGATACATCCTTCGTATTCTGTTCCGCCAACCTTTACTTTCTTTTCGTTTGAAACATAAGTACTTACCTCATGCGCCTTCGACCACTTCTTGAAGTCTCGACTCTCGACTTGGTACACCTTGTTATCTCTTGTCTTATAGGTCACAACAAACTGGCCGCCACGTTTCGAAAGCATAGGCGCAATCACGTTGGGAGTCTCAACGTAAGGATAGTCCTGCGGTTTCCATACAGAGAGTTTTTCTGTCCATGTGGTGGCAAACTGGTTGGAGTTGTCGTTCACCTGCCAAACGGCATACCATCTGTCGCCATCCTTGATGACACTTGGATGGAACATCCGTTTCTGGCTGCCCCAGCTTCCAAAGTCACTCGACACGAACGATTGATCCTGACCAATCGCCTTCCAGCTGTTTCCGTCTGCACTGTAAGCGATATGAATACCTTTGTGTGGGTCCTGAGGAATGGCATAGGTGAAGATATATACCGAATCAGGAGCGGCAGCAAAACATTTTGTCGTGATGCTGCAAACAAGTAGTAGAAATAGATAATGTAGTTTCATGTGGTATGATTATTGAATTATTAGTTGTGCTGTTACTGGGTTAGTTTTGCCATACAGAATCCCGTCTTGAATGACTTTGTTACCTTTTGAATCCTTGTCAACTACAGCCTTGTTACCTGTGAAGCTTACCATACCTTGAAAGCTGACCGTAAAAGTTCCTACCGTGTCAGCTGCCTGACATTTGATGGTTGGCTCTTCGTAGCCAAGCAAGATGCCTCTTTGGCTGTCTTTCTTGGTTGCCGATAGGGGTATGAGTCCGTTAATTTTATATTCTGTGAAATAGAAGTGTGAGCCTTTCTGACTTTCGTTGTAATGTACCCTCATCACGACCGTATCACCTCGGTGACAAGGATTAGGAATTAGCTCAATACTTTCAATTTCGGGAGCTTCCCCGATAGCGTCTTCGTCTGAACATGCTGCAAAGCCTATCAAGGTCGTTGCGAGCAACATCATAAATACTTTCTTCATAATCTTATTTACTATTTACAATTGAGATTTATTGTTCTATTTGTTATTTCAGAGATTGATGATTCTTATTTCTTGTGTCGTCATGACGACCAATTTGTCGTCCATCAACGAGAGGTTGATATAACCCACATCCATGTGACGAATCACATGTTGGTCAAGGTCAGTTACCCAGACACTATTCTCGCGCCTTGTGTTGGCAAAAACCAAGCGATTGCTTGTCGATGCAACCAGATGATACAAATCATCCTGGGGAATTGTTGCGATAGTAGCATCATTATTATCTACCACCACCAGCTGGCCTCTCGTATCGTAGACCGCGAGCGATTTTGCCGGACGGTCGACCATCTCCAGACACGATTGTGTAGCGTCGGCTACATGCACATTCTCCGTCTCAAGCATCAGTTGAGGACCAAACTGCCCCTCATCCCAGTCACCTTTGATAGAATTGAATGAACACTCAGCTCCAGTTTGAGGGTCATAAGTCGCATAGAACATCTTTCCGGCACTTACCAGCATACCCTTCAATGAGGGATTGCCATCCTCGTACACTCCGTAGCCCTCGTTCAGCATCACGAGCGTATCGTTCACCATACGAATGTCTGCATGACATGCCGTGCGAGCAGGGAAATCATGTCTCCACCGCTCACGCAGCTCCGTGTCGAAGCAAAACAGGTGGTCGCGATCCGATACATACACGGCATCATCGATGTTCAGGAGGTTAGAGTTGATATTACCAAGCTGGCTGCCCAATGGTATAGGCCCTGGTTCGATTCCTCCAGAAACGCCTAACGACAACCCGAGGCCAACACCCAACCTTACAGACACGTGCACCCCAAATTTCGCATTGAACGACATGTAGTTAATATCCGTCTTCAGTGGCGCACGGTTCATGACACCTTTCTCTGTATCTATCAGGAGCAGATCGTCAGCAATCGCCACCAATCGATGAGGTGAGATTCTGATATGGTCATTCCAAATGCCGTATTTATTAGGAGCCGCATCTGCTTTCCAC
>CADBSN010000087.1 GCA_902797255.1 uncultured Bacteroidales bacterium
CTGCCCTTGTTGAAGGTCCATTTGTCATAGATAGAGGCATAATAGCCTTCCCATTTTATCTCAGTCCAGCTTTCGCCAGAGCAATGCATCTGATAACTATGCTGCGCCCACTGAATATCACTGGGTTTCTTGGCTCCTCCTAAGGGATCCTTGTCGTCATCGCCACAGCTACTCATTACCAAAGCAGAAAACAGAAGTCCTGATAACAGGCAGAAAAGTTTTAGATTCTTCATAACTTTATTGTTTTTATTACTAGTGCACATTTTTTGATGACGTTGCAAAGATAATTATTATAATTCATAATTCACAATTCATAATGCATAATTTTTCTATTTCCTGTGTTTTTCGCTCTCAACTCGTGGGTTTTGTTGTATGAACGATACAACAAAAGGCGAGAGTCGAGGGCCAAGGGTCAAGAGTTCTTATTTTTAAGGTTTTTGTATCAAAATATCCGTGTCAATCCGCATTATCCTTCTTCGTCCACCTCTATCGATTTGAGTTCGTCAGGAATCTGCTTTGTGGTTGTAACGCCATACTTCAAAAGGTCCTGTAACTGCTTGGACAGATTGCCTCTTCCTTCTGTCAAGCGCTTCACTCCCTCTTCGTACGAATTGTTCACGGTACGGAGCTGGGTTCCCAACGAGACATATCCTTCTGCAAAGGTTGAATACTTCTCATATATCTTGGCAGCTGCCTGTAAGATATCACGATTGTTCTTCTCCTGACGCGTATTCTGCCATGTGAGGAACATCAGTCGCAATACGACCATGAGGTTTGTTGGGTTGATAATCAGCACACCTTTCTTATATGCTTTTGTACCGAGTTGCGGGTCTTTGTTCATGGCGAGAATATAACTGCCTTCATTCGGAACAAACATCAACACAATCGGCATCGCTTTGTCCACCTTTTTATAATACTGCTTATCAGAGAGTTCGCAGACGTGCTGCCATATCGAATCATAATTTGCCTTAATCGCTGCTTTACGTTCCTCATCGTTTTCTGCTCCCACATATTCTGTATAAGCCGTGAGCGACACTTTTGAATCAATGATGATACTGTTTCCGTCTGCACTGTAAACCACCACATCGGGACGTTCGTTTCCACCATCGTCGCCCTTCACATTCACTTGCTTCTCATACTCTTTTCCCTCACGCAATCCACTATCCATCAAGATATTCTCCAGAACTTGCTCGCCCCAATCTCCCTGCACCTTTCCACGATTTTTCAAAGCATCAGCAAGACTCTGAGTCGTCTTGTCACGTTCCTTATCATGTTCAAACACGGCCTTGATGGATGCTTCCAAAGCCGTTGTATTCTTTGTCTGTTCAGCTTTACTGTCATTGACCAAGGTACGCAGCGACTCCAACTCCTTCTGCAACGGCCCTACCACCAACGCCATCTGCTCGGCATTGAGTTTCTTGAAGTTCTCCGACCGCTCCTGCAATTCCTTTTCAAACTGACTCCGCATCTGTTCGCGAGCCAGTTTCAGTTCGGTTGCGAACCGCTCCTGTCGTGCTTCTTCCTCCTTCTTCGCCTGCTGCTGCGTCAGTTCCAACAGCTGCTGTGCGTTCTCCAATTTTACGACAAGCTGGGTGTTTTCCTGTTGAAGTTTTACTTTTTCTGTCATCGCTTCCTGCTGTGCGTTTTTCAACTCCTCAATCTGCAATTCCTTCTCGCCTTTCAACTCCGTATAGCGCCGTTCGCCGTCCTTTCGGGTAGAAAGCACCATCCAGACAGCCAACACAAGCACAATGACCAAAGCTATGATTAATCCTATTTCCATAATTCCTTCATTCTATTATTGTTTGCAAAGATAAAGAAAAATGTAAAAATGCAAAAATTATAAAATGCAAAAATGAAGAAAACATCAAAAATAGTAAATAATAAATAGGTATATGAAAAGGGAAAAGGGAAAAATGTGATAAAGTTTACTGTTTACAGTTTACGGTTTAAAGAGTTCAAAGTTCAAGGGTTCAAGTAAAAGGGAAAATGAAAAAGCTTACAATATGCCGGCAAAAATATACATTTGGCGATAGGCTTCAGCCTTTTTGCCAAAGGCAAGAGGATAAGCGCGTGAAGAGGAAGGCAAACGATAGAGGTACACGTCCTGTCGTTGTTCAATATTTGAAAGCGAAGGAATCACCATCGATTCATTCACTTTAGGCATAGAGGTTACTTTGAGCGAAGAACAAAGGGTCTGTGTAGCCAGTTCACCTGTGGTAACAATGAGTCTTAATTGATGGAGTCCGTGTACCAAACTCGGAATGTCTGTAGGCGTTACGATTTCCAAGAACTTATCCGATGCATTCGCATTCAGTCGGCGTACAGCACAGGCCGTATCGTAGTATCCAATCCCCTTTTCCTGAAGGAACGCCTTGATTGCATCCAAACGAAAGGTCTTGTGTTCTGTATCCACGAAATGGTCTTTATCCTTGAAAAACACTTCACCTGTGATTCGCCAATGATCGTTGATATAATTCGGATAGAAGAACGGCATACACCACCGCTTTTGCTGAGGAGGGAAGCTACCCAAAAACAACACTTTCGTATTGGTAGGCAGAAACGGTTGCAAGGGATGCTGTTCTATGTTATCACGGTTCATCATACAAGGCCCTATTTCTGTAACTGAGAATATGTTTTCTTTCCCTTGACGTAGTATTGCCAAAGAACAGAATGGTCAACTACCTCAGGAACAGAATGCTCCACTTTCCGGTTCTGTTGAATCTGTTGTCTAATAGGCGTATAATATGGAATGAGCTGCGAGAACTCCTTGTGCGCCTTTCGGATGGCTTTCATGTTAGCTACATCACCCTTAACCAGGAATTGGACAGCAGCCACAAAGTCAAGCAGTTTGCGCATACGGATAACGGAACGGAACTGATGTTCTGGGAGATTCTTATAAAGCATCAGTAGATTGTTGCGGAAATTAAGGAATGTCTTGCGAGGATTTCCCTGATTCAACGTAGCACCACCCAAGTGATAGGCCGTACTCTGAGGCACACAAACCAAATCATATCCCATGATTCGCATCCGCCAACAAAGGTCGATCTCCTCCATGTGGGCAAAGAACTTAGCATCTAAGCCACCTGCGTCCCAATAGACGTTGGAACGAACCATCATAGCAGCACCAGTGGTCCACATCACAGAGACTGTATCATCGTACTGTCCTTTGTCTTCCTCGACAGTAGCAAAGACCCGACCTCGACAATATGGATAGCCATACTTATCGATAAATCCTCCTGCAGCTCCTGCGTACTCGAAGAGAGGCCCCCCCCCCTGTGCAGACCCCCTCCCCGCTCCCCCTGAATGGGGAGAGTTATTACCAAAGGACGTTAACACCTCGTGATAACCCCTCCCCTCACTCACAGGGAGGGGCACAGGGGGTGGGTCTGTCTCCCTGCAGGGAGGGGTAAGGGGGTGGGTCTGTAGTTTCAATAGCTTGGGTTGGCAGGCTGCTACTTGGGGATGGCGGTCCAGATATTCAATCATGGGTTGTAGCCATCCTTCTTGCCTGATTTCCACATCGCTGTTCAGTAGCAGATAATACTCTGCCTCAACCTGTTTCAAGGCTCGATTGTATCCATCAGCAAAGCCGTAATTCTGGTCAAGTTCGATGATACGTATTGATGGGAAATTGGTGTGCAACATACTGATGGAGTCATCTGTCGATGCATTATCTGCCACAATAACCTCGACACCCTCCCCTTGAGAGCATCGAATGACCGACGGCAGATACTTACGCATCATATCCGAACCGTTCCAATTCAATATGACAATAGCAACTTTGCACATAGGGCATCATTGGTTTTGTTGAAATCGCCAAGTTCCACGTCAACAATCTGATTATCCAACGTCGGCTGGTTGGGGATTTCTATCCTTATATAGTTATCAGTAAAACCATTCATCGGCTTGCTGAGCCTTGAAGTATGCTCAAGCAGCACTTTGGCCTTCTTCCCGATGAAACTCCGGTAGAATGCGTCTGTTTTCTTATCAGATAGTTCCAAAAGTCGTTGAGTACGAATATGTTTCTCCTTCGGACTTACAATGTATGGGATTTCCAATGCCTTCGTTCCAGGTCGCTCAGAATATGTAAAGACATGTAGCTGACTTATATCGAGACTTTCAATAAACGAATATGCTTGTTCAAAATAATCTGGAGTCTCACCTCGCGTACCAGTCATCACATCCACCCCTATGAAACAATGGGGCATCAACTGCTTGATGCGTTCGATCTTATGGCGGAAGAGTGCTGTATCATAATGACGATGCATGAGTTTCAAAACCTCGTCGCATCCACTCTGCAACGGAATGTGGAAATGAGGCATAAATGCACGTGATTGAGCACAGAATTCAATGATTTCATCAGTTAGCAGGTTGGGCTCGATGGATGAGATACGGTAACGTGCTATACCTTCCACCTTGTCCAGTTCCTTTATCAAGTCAAGGAATGTCTCGTGAGTCGTACGTCCAAAGTCACCTATATTAACACCCGTCAGCACGATTTCCTTACCGCCTTGTTCCGCAACCTGTTGTGCCTGTGCCACCATAGATACTATCGAACCATTACGACTACGGCCTCGTGCCATCGGAATGGTGCAATATGTACAGAAGTAGTTGCATCCATCCTGAACCTTCAAGAAATAACGGGTACGATCACCCCGCGAACAGGAGGGGAAGAATAGAGCCTCTGCAGACCCCCTCCCCGCTCCCCCTGAATGGGGAGAGTTATTACCAAAGGATGGTAACGCCTCGTGGTAACCCCTCCCCTCACTCACAGGGAGGGGCACAGGGGGTGGGTCTGTCTCCATGCAGGGAGGGGTATGGGGGTGGGTCTGTAGCTGATAGCAAATCTGGTCAACCAAGTCACTACGCTGTTGTGCTCCTACGACGATATTTACACCAGGAATATCAGCAATAACCTGTGGCTGCAACTGGGCATAGCACCCTGTTACTGCAACAAGTGCATTAGGATTATCTTTTATGATTTTATGAATCGCCTGTCGGCATTTGCTGTCGGCCATTGCTGTAACTGTACAGGTATTGACGATACAGATATCAGCCAACTCGCCTTTCTTCGCTTTCACTACACCATACGACATCAATGTCTCGCCAAGTGTAGAGGTCTCAGCGAAATTCAACTTACATCCTAACGTGAAGAATGCTGCCTTTTTCCCATTGAAAATACTATAGTCAAGCATGGTGGGGTATTCGCTAATGATTGTTATGGATTCGTGGAAGCATGTTTTTGATTGAGAATAGCACGTGCCCGTTCAATGAGCGTATCTTTCTTGCGATTCACATCAGTCATATCCATGCTGACCTTCACATCCGGTTCGATACCGAACTCGATATGCTGCTTGTCTTTATCGACAGACACCACGGCACTATAGCGTACGCTCCAACCACAAGGTATTTCCTGAGTAAACGGCATTCCTGAACCACCTCCGGTCTTATCACCCAAGAGTGTGACATTTGGCAAGCAATGCATCATCTTGACAAAATCGTTTGCTGCGGAGAAACACTGACGGTTGGTGATAACGACAACAGGCTTCTGCCAACGCGTTCCCTTTGCTGGCTCCAAATACTCTGCTTTCATGGCAGAGAAATCGTTATGACCTTTACCTGTCTTATGGTAGATATAACCCACCAACACTTTCTCGTTGGTGAAATGTGAAGCAAGATTGTCCGCATGAACGAGACTACCACCTCCATTATTGCGTATATCTATGATAAGGCCATTGCATGGGGCGAGTATGGCCAACACATTACTTACGTTTCCATCGCCAGGCCCGTTTTCAAAACTAGAACAACGAACATATCCAATGTTGTCGTCAAGCACAGTATACCTGAGGCTTGAGGCAATTCCATATTCGTGTCCTAAATAGCTACGCGCAATGGAGTCGTAATAGTTTTCCGGTTCATCCTCCCAATAGCTCCAATTACGTCCAAGGTTGAATGAAGCGCCAAGATTCACATGCCCGTCTTTCAGTTCAGCAATCATCGCACAACATACCTCGAATAATTGCAAAGTCGTCATCTTGGGAGACAGTTTCTTACGGTATCGGTCATGAACCTCATTCCAATCCACACCCAGTTCTGCTTTCTTGTAATCAAAAAAGCAATATCGCTCGTCCATCAGTTGCCACAACGCATCCAGATTGCCTTGAGGAGTATCCGCTGTTGGCAATTCCTCATCAACACATGCAGACAGCATGAATGTGACTCCGATGATAGATATGATGATGTGGAATAACTTTTTCATAACTTTATACCCAAGATGATTGAATGTGAATAAGAGTGATGACGCAATTCGTTGTATTTGGTTTGATACAACTCACTATCATATCCCAAATACAAACACTTACGATTCTTCAGCTTGAAGTCTATGACAAGTCGCTGACGCATCGATGGCGTATTGAAAGGATGGGCAAATACACAATTATGGTCGTAGTTGCCAAGTACAAATTCCTCATAATACGACTGACCGAACTGTGGGGAATAAGCAAGACCTATACATGGGATGTCGAGTGCGTATTCCAGTTGGAAATCCTTACGCCACAAACGGAAATCGTAAGTAGCCAAGACAGATGCATCAAGCATCAACGAGAGTTTTGCTTGCGCAGGATTATTGCCGTTCCGTTCGTTATAGATACATCCCAAGTACATATATCCCATAGGTCCTGCCTTGAGATTGAATGGTCCTTTTTTCAGCATTTGGTAATGATGAGCCACACCATAGGACACTCCAAAATCGTACTCATTCACATTTCCTGCAGGGTTTTCAAGTGGTGACGCATGAACCGTTGTCCGATGCATGGTGTGCTCGTATTGTCGCTCAATCAAGAGTTCAGCTCTAAAACCTTTATAAGAGTATGGCGACAGATAGGTATCCATGACATTGGCCCAACCTCCACCCACAAACAGTCGTGTGGTGGATTCTTGCTTCTCCTGTGCCATTAAGCACGTTGGAAGCAGAGCAAGCAATATGTATAGTACACGCTTCACAGCCATGCTAGAATAATGTTAACTGAATAGGGCCGTCATTGTGTGGAGGGTTTTTCTTATGGTACTCTTCGTCCGAGATTGGTTCCTCCTCAACAGCTGGTTCTTCCTCAACTACTGGCTCTTCCTCAACTGCTGGTGCTTCTTTAACTGCTGGTTCTTCTTCAACTGCTGGTTCCTCCTCAACTGCTGGTGCTTCTTCAAATGCTGGCTCTTCCTTAACTGCTGGTGCTTCTTCAACTGCTGGTTCTTCTTCAAATGCTGGCTCTTCCTTAACTGCTGGTTCTTCTTCGGCTACAGGTGCCTCCTCGA